>DASWOS010000385.1:0-4288 GCA_036398645.1 Dokdonella sp.
CTCGCCGCTGCGCGCGCTGAACTTCCTGATCGACAGCTTCGAGTCCGACATCGTCACGATGGACTACCGCGTGCGCGGCTTCACGCGCGACGTGAAGGGCCGCAAGCACTACATCGACCACAAGATCAACTCGATCCAGGACTACCTGGCCAAGCACATCCGCCAGAAGTACGAGATGTTCGACGTCAACGTCTATCAGGAGAACATCTTCCACACGAAGATGCACATCAAGGACTTCGACCTCGACACGTACCTGTTCGAGGCGAACGCCGACGACCTCTCGTTCAAGGACCGGCAGCGCATCGAGCAGCTGCTGAAGCGCGAGATCGAGGAGCTGTTCCACGGCCGCAACCTGATGTGAGGCGCGCCGCGCCGCAGCGCTCGCTCGGCGCGCGGAGCCCCTCCGCGCCGCGGACCTCGCCGGCGCGCCGTCAGATCCGGTACGCGACCGCCTTCATCACGTTCGCGGCGAAGCGCATCAGCGTCGGCACCGGCGCCTCGAGCGCGCGCGCGCCGGCCGCGAGCGCGCGCTCGGCGTGCTGCGCCTCGTCGTCCTTCATGCAGCGCACGATCGCGCGGCTGCGCTCGTCGCCGGTCGGCAGCGTGCGCAGGTGCGTGTCGAGATGCGCTTCGACCTGGCGTTCGGTCTCGACGACGAAGCCGAGGCTGACGCGATCGCCGACGAGGCCGGCGACCGCGCCGATCGTGTACGCGCCGGCGTACCAGAGCGGATTCAGCAGGCTCGGCCGGCTGTCGAGCTCGCGCAGGCGCTCGCCGCACCAGGACAGGTGGTCGGTCTCCTCGGCCGCCGCGTCGAGCAGCTGCCCGCGCAGGCGCTCGTCGCGCGCGACCGCGGCTTGGCCGAAGTAGAGCGCCTGCGCGCAGACCTCGCCGACGTGGTTCACGCGCATCAGCCCGGCCGAGCGCCGCCGCGCGGCGGCGTCGAGCTCGGTGTCGGCGACGCCGGCGGCCGGCGACGGACGCACGGCGACCGGCTCCGCGGTGAAGATCGTGCCGAGCGCGCGCTCGACCTCGACGAGGACGCGATCGAGCCTGGAAAGGGTCCGGTTCATGCCGCGACATTGTCCAGCTGCGCGGCGAGCAGCGCCAGCGGGTGCCGCACCGGCAGCGCCGTCGCGCGGCGCCGCAGGCCGTTGCCGAGATGGATGCGGCAGCCGACGTTCGTCGTCAGCAGCAGGTCCGGCGCGAGCGCGGCGGCCTGGTCGAGCTTCTCGTCGCGCAGCGGCGCGGCGAACTCCGCGTGCTCGAGGAAATAGCTGCCGGCCGCGCCGCAGCAGCGCGGCTGCTCCGGCAGCGGCAGCACGACGAGTTCGGGCACGCGCGCGAGCAGCGCGTGGATCGCGGCGAGCGCGCCGACGACGTTGACCTGCGTGCACGGCAGGTGCAGCGCGGCGCGGCGCGCGAGCGCGCGGAAGCCGAGCGCGGCGAAGCCGGCGTCGTCGGCGAGAAAGGCGTGGACGTCGAGCACGCGCACCGCGCCGCCGGCGAAGACCTCGTCGCGCAGGTCGCCGTAGCAGCCGCTCGCCGCGACGAGCACGTGGTCGACGCCGGCCGCGGCGAACGCGCCGCGCGTCGTGGCGGCCGAGCGCGCGGCCGCGTCGAGCTCGCCACGGTGGCGCGCGAGCGCGCCGCAGCACGCCGTGCCGGCGGACTCGACGACCTCGTAGCCGCTCGCCTCGAGCAGCGCGCGCGCCGCCGCGAGCGTGTCGCGGTCGTAGACGTCGGCGACGCAGCCGCGGAACAGGCCGACGCGGCCGCGCGCAGCGCGCCGGCGCGTCGCGCCGAAGCGCAGCGCTGGCGGCGCGTCCGGCAGCGCGTCGGCGAGCCGGCGCCAGCGCGACGACGGCAGGCAGCGTGCGAGCGGCCGCAGCCAGCGCTCCGCGCGCGTCGCCGCGGCGAGCCGCGCCAGCCGGTTCAGCCGGATCGGATCGCGCAACCAGCGCCGCGCGAGCGCCGGCAGCCCGGCGGCGGCGCGCGGAGCGTCGACGAGCGCCGCGCGCGTGCGCACGAGGATCTCGTCGTAGCGCACCTGCGACGGGCAGACCTTCTGGCACGACAGGCAGCCGAGGCAATGGTCGAGATGCACGAGCGCGAGCGGCGTCGGCGCGAGCACTCCGCTCGTCAGCGCGCTCGCGAGCGCGATGCGCCCGCGCGGCGACTCGCTCTCGTCGCGGGTCAGGCGATAGGTCGGGCAGTGCGGCAGGCACAGGCCGCATTTGACGCATTGGTCGGCGAGCGCCGCGACCGGCGCGCCCGCCGTACGGCAAGTTTCGTGCATGCGTCATGCTAGCACCCCGCCGCACGGCGCCGGCGCGCGCGTGGCACGCTGCGCGCGCGCCCCGTACAGTCGCGGTTCCGTTCTGTTGCAGACCTGCGACGATTCCCGGCAATGAGCGTCCACCGGCTCCGTTTCGAAGACTTCCTGCTCGACCCCGCGCGCCGCGAGCTGCGCCGAGCGGGCGCGCCGGTCAAGCTGCCGCCGAAGGCGTTCGACTGCCTCGTCTATCTCGCCGAGCATCGCGATCGGGCGGTCGGCCGCGACGAGCTGATCGCCGCGGTCTGGGGCCGCGCCGAGGTCGCCGACAACCTGCTCGACCAGGTCATGATGCGCGTGCGCCGCGCGCTCGGCGACACCGCGGACGAGCGCCGCATCGTGCGCACGATGCCGCGCTTCGGCTACGCCTGGGTCGCGCCGGTCGAGGTCGTCGACGCCGCCGCGGCGCCGGCCGCGAGCACGTCGGAGTCGTCGGCGCCGGTGCCGGTCGCGCACTCGCCGCACGCGTCCGCGACGGATGCGTCGCCGGCGCCCGTCGCAGCGGCCGTGCGAACGCCGCCGCGACGCGTGGGTTCGCGGCAGCGCGGCCTCCGTCTCGCCGCGGCGGCGCTCGTGGCGGCGGTCGCGCTCGCGCTCGCGTTCGTGCCGCGCGCGCGACACCGCGCGGCGGCGCCGGCGGACGTCGCGCTGCTGCTGCCGGTCGCGGTGCGCGCGCCGGCGGATCAGGCCTGGGTCCGCCTCGGCGTCATGGACTACATCGCCGACCGCCTGCGCGCGGCCGGCCAGCCGATGGTGCCGAGCGACAACGTCGTCGCGCTCGCGCGCGAGCTGCCGGCCGGCGTGCCCGACGCGGATGCGCTCGCGCGGCTCGCCGACGCGAGCGCCGCCCGGCTCGTGCTGTCGGCGCAGGCCGAGGCGATCGGCGGCTACTGGCGCGTGTCCGTCGCGAGCGTGCGCGGCCGCGAGCCGGCGCTGCGCGTCGAGGCCGAGTCGCAGGAGCTGCTCGACGCCGCGCGCGCGGCCGCCGACCGCGCCGCGCGCGCGCTCGGGCACGAGCCGCCGGCCGGCGACGCCCCCGGCGCGCCGGGCGAGCGTGCGCTCGCGGCGCTGCTGCGCCAGGTGCAGGGCGCGATGCTCGACGACCGCCTCGACGTCGCGCGCGCGCTGCTCGAGAGCCTCGACGCCGAGCGGCGCGCGCTGCCGGAGGTGCGCTTCCGGCTCGCGCAGATCGACTTCCGCGGCGGCCGCCTCGACGCCGCGCAGGCCGGCTTCGAGGCCCTGCTGCCGGGCGCTCGCGACGATCCGACGCTGCAGGCGCGCGTGCTGAACGCGCTCGGCAACGTCGCGCTGCGCCGCGACGACTATGCGGCGACCGAGCGCCGCGCCGACGCCGCGATCGCGCTGCTCGAGTCCGCCCCGCCGTCGGTCGAGCTCGGCCGTGCGCTGGTCGGCCGCGCGATCGCGCGCAGCGCGCAGAACCGCTACGACGAATCGGTCGCCGACTTCGCGTCCGCGCGCGTCGTGCTCGAGAGCGTCGGCGACCGGCTCGGGCTCGCCCGCGTCGACGCGAACCTCGGCATCCTCGAGGCGCGCCGCGACCGCTACGCCGATGCGCTGCCGCTGCTCGAGGCGGCGGCGCGGCTCGCCGACTTCCACGATTCCGGCAGCGAGCTGTTCGCCTGCGTCGCCGCCGCGTACGCGCATCTGGCCCTGCTTGATCCGGCCGCGGCGCTGCCGCTCGCGGCGCGCCTGCACGAGCTCGCCGAGTCCGAGCCGAATCCGCAATGGGTCCGCTACGCCGACGTCACGCGCGCTGACGTGCTCGCGGCGAACGGCCGCATCGCCGACGCGCACGCGGCGCTCGACGCGGCGACGCGCAGCGCCGAGCAGGATGCCGACGACGCGCTGCTCGGCTCGGCGCGGCTCGCCGCGGCACGGCTCGCGCTCGACGAGGGCCGCGCCGGCGCCGCGCTGGCGCTCGCCGCCGCGGTC
>DASWOS010000386.1:0-3246 GCA_036398645.1 Dokdonella sp.
ACGCGGGGCGCTTCGTCGACCTGCTCGAGATCGACGCGGCCAGCAATACCGGCGTCGACAACGTGCGCGACCTGATCGAGAACGCGCAGTACACGCCGACCCGCGGCCGCTACAAGGTGTACCTGATCGACGAGGTGCACATGCTGTCGAAGCCTGCGTTCAACGCGTTGCTGAAGATCCTCGAGGAACCGCCGCTGCACGTGAAGTTCCTGCTCGCGACGACCGACCCGCAGAAACTGCCGGTGACCGTGCTCTCGCGCTGCATCAAGTTCAACCTGAAGCGGCTCGGCGCGGATCAGATCGCCGGGCAGATGCGCCGTATCCTCGAAGCGGAGCGGGTCGGCTTCGATGCGGAAGGCATCGACGTGCTCGCGCGCGCGGCCGACGGCTCGTTGCGCGACGGGCTGTCGCTGCTCGACCAGGCGATCGCGCACGGCGGCGGCGTTCTGCGTGCGGACGAGGTGCACGCGATGCTCGGCACGGTCGAGCGCGCGAAGGTGCGCACGCTGCTCGACGTGCTCGCGCGCGGCGACGGTGCGGCGCTGCTCGAGGAGATCGAGCGCATCGCCGGCTTCGCACCGGACTTCGGCCAGGTGCTCGACGAGCTCGCGGCGTTGCTGCACCGCGTGCAGCTCGCTCAGCTCGTGCCGGACGCGGCATCCGGCGACGACGCGGCCGATCTCGCCGAGCTGGCGGGCCGCGTCTCCGCGCAGGACGTGCAGCTCTGGTATCAGATCGCGGTGACCGGCCGGCGCGATCTCGCGCTCGCGCCGACGCCGCGCGTCGGTTTCGAGATGGCGCTGCTGCGCATGCTCGCGTTCGTGCCGGCGGCTGCGACCGGCGTCGGCGCGAGGTCGCCGAGCCCGCCGCGCCCGGCCGCGGAGCCGCCGGCGGCGCAGCGCCGGACGACGCCGGCGCCTACGTCGATGCCGACGCCGCCGACGTCCGACTCGGCCGCGACGCCGCCGTCATCGCCGACACCGCCGTCGTCACCGCCGCCGCCGGCGCGCGGTGACGACCACGCACGCGTCGCGAAGGTCGCCGCGATCGAGCCGCCGCCGCTCGCGGCGACGCTCGCCGCGCCGACGACCGCGGACTGGGCGGCGCTGATCGAGCGCGCCGAGCTCAGGGGCCCGGTCGGCCAGCTCGCACGGCACGCGACGCTGGTCGCGATCGAGGAACGCCTCGTGCGGCTCGCGGTGAAGGCCCCGCACGAGCATCTCGCCGACGGCCCGGTCATCGGCCTGCTCGAGCAGCGGCTCGGCGCCGCGCTCGGCCGTGCGGTCAAGGTCAAGTTCGAGCGCGACGTCGGCGGCGCGGAAAGCCCGGCCGAGCAGCGCGCGCGCGCCGAGCGGCAGCGCCGCGAAGCGGCCGCCGAGGCCGTGCGCGACGATCCGGTCGTACGCTCGCTGGTCGACGCGTTCGACGCGCGCGTGATCCCGGAGAGCGTGCGGCCGATCGACACTTGAGCGACGCGCCCGGCGTCGCGTGACCGGGAGCGGCCGCGCGGCGTGGACGTTCGCGCTGCGGACGATCCATCAGCGGCCCTCGAGGCCGTACTTTTCGAGCCAGCGGAGTACATCGATGAAAGGTCCGATCGCGGGTCTGATGCAGCAGGCGCAGCGCATGCAGGAAGAGATGAAGCGCGCGCAGGAAGAGATCGCGCAGACCGAGGTCACCGGCCAGGCCGGCGGCGGCGTCGTCAGCGTGACGATGAGCGGGCGACACGAGGTGCGTCGCGTCGCGATCGATCGCGCCCTGTTCGCGGACGATCCGGAGATGGCCGAGGATCTCGTCGCCGCGGCGTTCAACGACGCGGTCAACAAGATCGCCGCGCTGACGCAGGAGAAGCTCGGCGGCCTCGCCTCGGGGCTCGGCCTGCCGGCCGGGTTCAAGTTGCCGTTCTGATCGAACTGGAATCGACGGCGCCCGCCGCGCGCCGGTTCCGCGTTCCCGCCCCGACGCTCCGGATCGAAGCATGTCCACCGGCTCGCCGCTCCTCGCGGACTTGATCGACGCGCTGCGCTGCCTGCCCGGCGTCGGTGCGAAGACCGCGCAGCGCATGGCGTTCCATCTGCTCGAGCGCGATCGCGCCGGCGGCCGGCGCCTCGCCGACCGCATCGCGGTCGCGGTCGAGCGCATCGGCAACTGCACGCGCTGCCGCACGTTCAGCGAGGAATCGGTCTGCGCGCTCTGCACCAGCGCCGCGCGCGACCGCAGCCTGCTCTGCGTCGTCGAGACCCCGGTCGACCAGCTCGCGATCGAGCAGGCGACCGGCTTCCGCGGCCTCTACTTCGTGCTGCTCGGCAGGCTCTCGCCGCTGGACGGGCTCGGTCCGAAGGAGCTCGGCCTCGATCTGCTTGCGCAGCGACTCGGCGAAGGCGAGGTGCAGGAGCTCATCGTCGCGACGAACCCGACCGTCGAAGGCGAGGCGACCGCGCACATGCTCGCGCAGCTCGCGCGCGCAGCCGGCGTGCGCGCGAGCCGGCTCGCCCACGGCGTGCCCCTCGGCGGCGAGCTCGAGTTCATCGACCGCGGCACGCTCGCGCACGCATTCGGCGGCCGGCAGGCGCTGTAGCGACGCCGCGATCGTGCGCGACCGCCGTCGCGTCGCGCCCGACACGCGACGGCCCCTGTAGAACCCGGCTTCAGCCGTGATTGCGACCCGTCGAGACCTCGCGCGTTCGCCGCCGAAGCGCGCTCCTACATTGCAGGGCCGGCACGCCCGTCGCCGCAGCGCATCGCGAACGCCGCGGCCCACGCTTCGTCGCCGCGCCGGTCGACCCGCGCGTGATCGCCCTGCAGAGCCGGCTTCAGCCACGATACGACGCGTCGAAACCGCGCGCATTCGCCGCCAAACCGCGCTCCGGCATCGCGCGACCGTCGAGCCGCCGCGCATGCGATCGGCGCAGCGCTCGCTGCGATCGCCGCTCGCGCCCGCCGTGCGCCGTCGCCGGACGAGGCGCGCGGGGCGCGGCGGCGATCGCGCTATCATCCGCCGGCATCCGCCTCCGACATCGAAGCGCCGCCATGCCCGATACGTTGTTCGCGAAGATCATCCGCCGCGAGATTCCGGCCGACATCGTCTACGAGGACGACGACGTTCTCGCGTTTCGCGACATCAATCCGCAGGCGCCGGTGCACGTGCTGTTCGTGCCGAAACGCGCGGTCGCGACGCTGAACGATCTCGACGACGCCGACGCGCCGCTGATCGGCCGGCTCGTGCTCGCCGCGACGCGCTGGGCG
>DASWOS010000387.1:0-3571 GCA_036398645.1 Dokdonella sp.
CGACCGGCGGCTATATCGTCTGGGCGTCGATGACCCACCAATATGTCTTCGACTGCCATGAGAACGATATCTATTGGTGCACGGCCGATATCGGCTGGGTCACCGGCCATTCCTATGTCGTCTATGGCCCCCTGGCCAACGGCGCGACGACGCTGATGTTCGAAGGCGTGCCGAACTGGCCGGACGCGTCGCGCTTCTGGCAGGTCGTCGACAAGCACCGGGTCAGCATCTTCTACACCGCGCCGACCGCGATCCGCGCGCTGATGCGCGAAGGCGAGGCGCCGGTCAAGAAGACCTCGCGCGCGTCGCTGCGCGTGCTCGGCACGGTCGGCGAGCCGATCAATCCGGAAGCCTGGGAATGGTACTGGCGCGTCGTCGGCGACGAGCGCTGCCCGATCGTCGACACCTGGTGGCAGACCGAGACCGGCGGCATCCTGATCACGCCGCTGCCCGGCGCGATCGACCAGAAGCCCGGCTCGGCGACGCTGCCGTTCTTCGGCGTCGCGCCCGCGATCGTCGACGCGAACGGCGCGATCCAACGCGGCGCCGCCGAAGGCAACCTCGTGATCACGGACTCGTGGCCGGGCCAGATGCGTACGGTCTACGGCGACCACCAGCGCTTCATCGACACGTACTTCAAGACGTATCCCGGCTTCTACTTCACCGGCGACGGCGCGCGCCGCGACGAGGACGGCTACTACTGGATCACCGGCCGCGTCGACGACGTCATCAACGTGTCCGGCCACCGGCTCGGCACCGCCGAGGTCGAGAGCGCGCTCGTCGCGCATCCGAAGGTCGCCGAGGCCGCCGTCGTCGGCTGCCCGCACGATCTCAAGGGCCAGGGCATCTACGCGTACGTGACGTTGAAGGCCGGCGTCGAAACGAGCGACGAGCTGCGCAAGGAGCTCGTCGCATGGGTGCGCAAGGAGATCGGCCCGATCGCGACGCCGGACTACCTGCAGTGGGCACCGGGCCTGCCGAAGACGCGCTCGGGCAAGATCATGCGGCGGATCCTGCGCAAGATCGCCGAGAACGCACCGGACCAGCTCGGCGACACGTCGACGCTCGCCGATCCCACGGTCGTGCAGAACCTCGTCGACGAGCGCCAGGTGAAATAGGCCGCACGGAAGCGCGCCGACGCCGCGGCGAACCGTCGCCGCGGCCGGCGTTCGCCGCGGACAGCGCATGCACGAAGTCCTGATCGCCGACGACCACCCGCTGTTTCGCGACGCGCTGAAGCGCGCCGTGCTGCAGGCGCTGCCGAATGCGACGCTGCACGAGGCCGACAGCGTCGCCGCGCTCGAGAGCGCGATCGACGCGCAGCCCGACGTCGAGCTGCTGTTGCTCGACCTGCACATGCCGGGCGCGAACGGCTTCTCGGCGCTCGTGCACATCCGCAGCCGGCATCCGGTGCTGCCGATCGTCGTCGTCTCCGCGCACGAGCAGGTCGACGTCGTCCGCCGCGCGATCGCGCACGGCGCGTCGGGCTACATCCCGAAGTCCGCGTCGGTCGAGACGATCGTCGCGGCGATCCGCAGCGTCGTCGACGGCGACGTCTGGGTGCCGGCGTCCGCGCGCATCGCGAACGTCGCGCTGAAGCCGGCCGAGGCGCGCGTCGCCCAGCAGATCGCCGAGCTGACGCCGCAGCAGTTCCGCGTGCTGAACATGATCGCCGAGGGCTCGCTGAACAAGCAGATCGCCTACGAGCTCGGCGTGTCCGAGGCGACCGTGAAGGCGCACATGACCGCGATCATGCGCAAGCTCGGCGTGTCGAACCGCACGCAGGTCGCCCTGCTCGCGAGTCATCTCGCGGTCGAGGCGGACTCGGTCGCGAGCGCGGCCGGCGACGCACAGGCCTGAGAACTCGCGCCGCGCGGCGCAGTCGTAAACGCGCATGCGTCCGCCGTCCTCCGAGGGGTCCGTGCCGCGCGTCTCCGCGCCGCGCCTGCAGCGACGGTACGCCGCGCGGCGGCGGCGCCCGCCGGGCGCGAGGCTCGCGTTCGGCGCGATCGTCTGCGCCGCGCTCGCCGCCGCCGCGTTCTCGCTCGGCAGCCACGGCGTGACCGCGCTCGGCGCCGTCGCCACCGCGCTGCGCGCGCACGTCGTCGCGCTCGCGACCGCCGCCGCGCTCGCCGGCGGCGTGCTCGCGCAGAACGCGCGCCGCGGCGCCGAGCGCGCGTTCGCGGCGTCGTGGCTCGCGAGCGCGCCGCTCGAGCCGGGCGAGATCGCCGCCGAGCTCCGCGCGCAAGCCGTCCGGCGCTCGACGCCGGCGCTCGTCGTCGCCGTGGCGGCTCTGCTCGCGACGGCATTCGCCGGCGGCGGTGCACTGGCCGCGTTCTCGGCCGGCGGCGCCGGTGGCGTCGCGCTCGGCTGGCGCGCCGGTCGCCGCTCACGCGCGGTCGACGCGGCGCCGCCGCGCCTCGCGCGCCCGCGTGCCGGCGCGGCGCGGCGGGTGAGCCTCGCCGCGCTCGCGCGCTGGCCGATCGCGCACGCACTCGCCGACGCGGACCCGCGGCTGCACGCGCGGCTGGTCGGCGCGGCGCTGCTCGCGCTGCCGACCGACGTGCCGCTGCGCATCGTCGTCGCCGGGCTCGGCGCGGCCGCGGCCGCGGGCGGCGCGTTCGCGCTGTTGCGCGGCTGCGTCGCCGTCGCGCCGGCCGCAGCGGTCTGGCTGCGCAGCACGCCGATCGCGCCGATCGCGTTCGCCGCTGCGCTCGCGCGCCGCGCGCTCGCCGGCATCGGCGCGGCCGCAGCGGTCGTCGGCGTCGCGGTGCTCGTGCTCGGCGGCTCCGCGGCCGCGGCACTGACGATCGCGGCGGGTCTCGCCGCCGGCGCGGCGACGGTGTTCGGCAGCGCGTTCGCTCGCCGCGATGCGCCGGCGCGGCTCCGGTTCGAGCTCGCCGCGCTGGCCGCCGTGCTCGCGGCCGCGGCCGCGGTCGCGTGGCCGGCCGCGTTCGCGCTGCTGCCGGCGATCTGGATCTGGCAATGGCGGCGGGCGCTCGCGGCGTGAGCGACGCCGCGCTCGACGTCGAAGGCCTGCACGCCGGCTACGGCGGCCGCCGCGTGCTCGCCGGCGTCGATCTGCGCGTCGAGCGCGGCGAATGGCTCGCGCTGCTCGGTGCGAACGGCAGCGGCAAGAGCACGCTGCTCGATTGCTGCGTCGGTCGGCTGCAGCCGAGCGCGGGCCGCGTCCGCGTCGACGGCCGCTCGCTCGCCGAAGCGGCCGCCGCCGCGAAGCGCGCGCTCGGCTACGCGACCGCGCCGGAGCGTCTGCCGCCGCTGCTGAGCGCGCGCGAATGCCTCGCGGTGCAGGCCGCCGCGAAGCGGCTCGCGCAGGTCGACGCGGACGTGCTCGCGCTGGCCGACGAGCTCGGCCTCTCGCCGTGGCTCGACGATGCGGTCGCGTTGATGTCGTACGGCACGCGGCAGAAGCTCGGCGTGCTGGTCGCGCTGCTCGGCGAGCCCGCGCTCGTCGTGCTCGACGAAAGTCTCAACGGGCTCGACTCGGCCGCCGGTCTCGGCTTGAAGCGGCACCTGCGCGCCCGCGTCGAGGCGGGCCGCTGCGGCGTGC
>DASWOS010000388.1:0-3001 GCA_036398645.1 Dokdonella sp.
GAGCTGTTCCGCGCCTACGGCACGCGCGTCAAGGCGTTGCTGCAGACCTACGGGCTCGATCGGCACGGCGTCGACCCGGCCGACGTCGAGCAGGAAGTCCGCATTCGGCTCTGGAAGGCGATCGAGCGTGACCGGTCCGGCGCCTTTCATGCGTCTTACGTACAGCGGGTGGTCGCGAGTACGGTCATCGACGCGCTCAGGCGCGCCGAGGTCCGCGCCGCGGAGCCGCTGCCGGAGGAGGACGAGGACGTCCCGATCGGCGATCTCGGCGACGGGCCGGTCGGCCCGGAGCGGAGCGCCGGCGACGTCGAGCGGATGCAGGGGCTGCGCCGCTGCCTCGCCGAGCTGCCGCCACGGCGACGGCTGCCGATCGCGCTGCACCTGCAGGGATTTTCGCTGCAGGAGGTCGCCGACCTGGCCGGCATCGCGTCGGCCGAGGCGGCGCGCAAATTGGTGTCGCGCGGGCTCGAGGAACTGAAAGACCGCCTGCGCGAATTGGGATTCGGTGATTTCGAAGATTGACGCCATGAGCACAACGTCGCTGTCGCATCTCTATCGTCGCATGACCGCCGCGCGCCCGCTCGGCGAGGTCGACGCGGCCGCCGTCGACGCGGTCGTCTCGCCGGCCGCGGACGCCGAGCTCGCGTCCGCGCATCGCGAAGCCGTCGCCGCGCAGCTCGCGTCGTCGGCACGCGGCGCGGACCTCGCGCGGTTCCTGCGCGCGCTCGCGCCGGCCTCGGCGGAGCTCGTCGAGCAGGTCGGCGGCCGCCGACGCTCGGCGCATCCGTCCCGCGTCCGCGAGGCGCGCGCGGCCGGCGGCGCGCGGCGCGGATTCGCGCGTGCGCTGCGCTGGGCCGGGCCGGCCGCGGTCGCCCTCGCGATCGCGTTCGGCGTCGGCGTCGCGCACCGCGGCGCGACGTCCGGTGACGCGTGGCGCAGCGTCGCCGCCGGCGCGAAGACCGAGGCGCTGCCGGATCGCATCTTCTCGACGAGCGATCGCATCTTCGCCGCGTGGGTCGACGGCCGCCAGGAGGCCGCGCCGCGCCGGCGCGCGGACGAGCTGTTCCGCGGCGATTTCTCCGGCTGACGCGCCGCGCACGGTTGCTGGTGCACGGAGGCGTCCGGCTTCGGCCGGGCGCCTTCGTTTTTTCAGGCGGCCGGCTCGATCGCCTGCGCGTGCTCGCGCGTCGCCGCGAACGTCAGCGTCGGCCAACGCTCGATCGTCAGCTCGAGGTTCACGCGCGTCGGCGCGAGGTAGACGAGCTCGCCGGCCGCGTCGATCGCGAGATTCAACGCGTTCTTCTCGCGGAACTCCTCGAGTTTCTTCGCGTCGTCGCAGCGTACCCAGCGCGCGGTCACGACGCCGACGCTCTCGAACGACGCCTCGACGCCGTACTCGTCCTTCAGCCGGTACGCGACGACGTCGAACTGCAGCACGCCGACCGCGCCGAGGATCAGGTCGTTCGACGTCAGCGGCCGGAAGAACTGCGTCGCGCCTTCCTCCGACAGCTGCGCGAGGCCCTTCTGCAGCGCCTTCATCCGCAGCGGATCGCGCAAGCGCGCACGGCGGAACAGCTCCGGCGCGAAGTTCGGGATGCCGGTGAACGCGAGCGTCTCGCCGGACGTGAACGTGTCGCCGATCGCGATCGTGCCGTGGTTGTGCAGGCCGATCACGTCGCCCGGATACGCCGCGGTCACGATCTCGCGGTCCGACGCCATGAACGTCAGCGCGTTCGCGATGCGCAGCTCCTTGCCGGTACGCACCTGCAACGCCTTCATGCCCGCCTCGTAGCGGCCCGAGCAGACGCGCAGGAACGCGACGCGGTCTCGGTGCATCGGGTCCATGTTCGCCTGGATCTTGAACACGAAGCCGGAGAACGCGGCTTCGTCGGGCGCGACCGTGCGCGTCGTCGTCGCGTGCGGCTGCGGCGGCGGCGCGTGTTCGACGAAGAAGTCGAGCAGCGGCTGCACGCCGAAATTGTTGACCGCGGAGCCGAAGAACACCGGCGTCAGCCGGCCCGCCGAGTACGCGGCCGCGTCGAACGGATGCGAGGCGCCGCGCACGAGCTCGAGCTCGTCGCGGAGCTCGGCGAGCATGTCGGCGCCGACGCGCTCGGCGAGCGCCGGGTCGTCGAGCCCGGCGAAGATCGTCGAGTCCTGCCGCGTGAAGTTGCGGCCCGGCTCGTACAGGTGCACCTCGTCGAGCAGCAGGTGATAGACGCCCTTCAGCCGCGAGCCCATGCCGATCGGCCACGTCACCGGCGCGCACGGGATCTTCAGCACGGACTCGATCTCGTCGAGCAGCTCGATCGGCGCGCGGCCCTCGCGATCGAGCTTGTTGACGAAGGTCATGATCGGCGTGTCGCGCAGCCGGCACACCTCCATCAGCTTGATCGTGCGCTCCTCGACGCCCTTCGCGCAGTCGATGACCATCAGCGCCGAGTCGACCGCGGTCAGCACGCGGTAGGTGTCCTCGGAGAAGTCCGCGTGGCCCGGCGTGTCGAGCAGGTTCACGATGCGGCTCTCGTACGGGAACTGCATGACCGACGAGGTCACCGAGATGCCGCGCTCCTTCTCGAGCGCCATCCAGTCCGAGGTCGCGTGGCGCGCGGCCTTGCGCGACTTGACCGAGCCGGCGAGCTGGATCGCGCCGCCGAACAGCAGCAGCTTCTCGGTCAAGGTCGTCTTGCCGGCGTCCGGATGCGAGATGATCGCGAAGGTGCGCCGCCGGCGCGCTTCGCTGGCGATGTCGGTCATGATCTGGTTTCGGGGCGGGCGCGGGCGCCGCGGCGCCGCGAAGGCCGCGCATTGTACGGAATGCCGCGCGCGGGCGCTCGTGGCCGCCGCGCGGCACACGTCTGAAAGTGTCGGCTCGGCGTCCGCCGCGTCGCGTCGCGCAGCCGCTAGGCTGAGCCATCGGATTCGGATCGATGAAGAAGAACCTTCCTCTGCGCATCGGCGTGCTCGGCTACGACGGCGTCAACGGCATCGACCTCGTCGG
>DASWOS010000389.1:0-5392 GCA_036398645.1 Dokdonella sp.
ACGACGGCGACGTGCGGCTGTTCGGCGTCGAGACGCTGCGCGACCTCGGCTTCGCCGTGCTCGACGCGCCGGACGGGCCGTCCGCGCTGAAGCTGCTCGAACAGCATCCGGAGATCGACTTGCTGTTCACCGACGTCGGCCTTCCCGGCCTGAACGGGCGCCAGCTCGCCGAGCAGGCGCGCCAGCGCCACCCGCGGCTCAAGGTGCTGTTCGCGACCGGCTACGTGCGCGACGCGATCGTGCACGAGGGCCGTCTCGACGAAGGCGTCGAGCTGCTGACGAAGCCGTTCACGCGCGCGCAGCTCGCCGGCCGCGTGCGCGACGTGCTCGACGCGCCGGCGCCGGGCCAGGGCCGCGGCCCGGTCGCGCTGCTCGTCGAGGACGAGCCGATGCTGCGCGAGCTGACCGCGAGCATGCTGCGCGAACTCGGCTTCGAGACGCGCGAGGCCGGCTCGGTCGCCGAAGCGCTCGAGAGCGCGAACACGGATGCGCCGGACGTCGCGCTGATCGACGTCAGCCTCGGCGAGCGCAGCGGCCTCGAGCTCGTCGACGAGCTGCGCGGCGCGCACCCGCGCCTGCCGATCATCCTGACGACCGGCTACGGCGACACGCTGCGCGGCACGCTGCCGGCCGACGACGACCATACGACCGTGCTCGCGAAGCCGTACGGCGCGCACCGCCTGCGCGACGCGCTCGCGCAGCACGGCCTGTTGCGCGGCCCCGCGCACCGCAGCGACGCGTACCGGACGGACGGCGCAGGCCGCTGAGCGCGGTCCGTCTGCACCGCGCGCTGTCGCGCCGCGGCCGTAGGAGCCGGCTTCAGTTGGTCCGACACCGCCGCGACTACCGGCTGTGCGAGCGCTCGGCTGTCACGCCGTCTTTACATACGGACGTGCGGCACACGCGCGGTGGCGAGCTCGGGCGGAAATCGTTTCCCATAATGCCCGCCTGCGGCCGCGCAACCGCGGTACGACGGCGCGCGAGCGCTGTTCCGGAACGAACTAACGTTTTATTTCCGCGGAAAGCGGATACTTACTTGCCTGCTTTTCCGGATGCTCGCCTATGAGTCGCGCTGAGATCATGGGGAATGTGCTCATCGTCGACGACAATCCGGATTTCCGGTCCGTCGCCGCCGGGCTCGCCGAGCTCTCGAAGTGCTCCGCGCGCCAGGCGACGACGCTGCGCGAGGCGCGCCAGCTCGCCCGCAGCGAGGAATTCGACCTGATGATGGTCGACCTGCAGCTGCCCGACGGCAACGGCCTCGACCTGCTCGACGACATCGACCTGACCTCGCACGGCCAGATCGCGATCGTGACCGGCTATCCGTCGGTCGAGACCGCGGTGCGCGCGGTGCACTCGCCGGTCGTCGACTATCTGCTGAAGCCGGTCGGCGCGGACGTGCTGAAGGCGCTGCTCGAGCGCGCGCACCTGCGCGCGCAGATGCGGCGCGCGGCGCCGATGCCGGCGCTCGGCGGCATGATCGGCCAGAGCGCGCCGATGAAGGAGCTGTTCGACCGCATCCGCCGCGTCGCGCCGCTCGACGTCTGCGTGCTGATCCACGGCGAGAGCGGCACCGGCAAGGAGCTCGTCGCGCGCGCGGTGCACGATCTCAGCGGGCGCAGCGGGCGCTTCGTCGCGGTCAACTGCGGCGCGGTCGCGTCGGAGCTGCTGAGCAGCCAGCTGTTCGGCCACGAGCGCGGCTCGTTCACCGGTGCGCTGCAGTCGCACGCGGGCTATTTCGAGCAGGCCGAAGGCGGCACGCTGTTCCTCGACGAGATCACCGAGATGCCGCTGCCGCTGCAGGTCTACCTGCTGCGCGTGCTCGAGTCGCGCACGCTGACACGCGTCGGCGGCACGCGCGAGATCTCGGTGTACGTGCGCGTCGTCGCCGCGACGAACCGCGACCCGCAGCAGAGCGTGAACCAGGGCGTGCTGCGCGCGGACCTCTACTATCGCCTGCTCGAATTTCCGCTCGCGCTGCCGACGCTGCGCGAGCGCCGGGAAGACATCCCGCTGCTCGCGCGCCACTTCCTCGACCGGTTGAACGAGCGCTACGGCACGAAGCGCGCGTTCTCGGCCGAGGCGCTCAGGCAGATGATCGCGCGGCCGTGGCCCGGCAACGTGCGCGAGCTGCGCCACGCGGTGCAGCGCGCGTACATTCTCGCCAGCGGCGAGACGATCGAGCCGCAGCCGGAGCCGCCGGTGCGCTCGAACGAGGAGAGCGACGGCTCGATCCGCTTCCAGGTCGGCATGAAGTTCGACGACGTCGAGCGCGAGATGCTGCTGAAGACGCTCGCGCACTACGGCAACAACAAGCGTCGCGCCGCACGCGCGCTCGGCATCACCGCGAAGACGATCTACAACCGGCTGTTGCGCTACCGCGCGCTCGGCCTGATCGACGACGCGCAGATCGACGCCGAAGAAGACGACGAAACCGCCGACGACTCGGCGTCCTGACGCACGCGTCCCGCGCGCGCCGCCGGCGGCGCGCGCATCGCGCTCGCCACGCTCGTCGCGCCGCGCGTCCTTCGCGGCGCCGCCGGCGCGACACCGAGCGGCGCCTATTCGCGCGCGTCGTCCATGCCGCGCTTCCCGGCGAGACCGAGCCGCGCGCGCAGCCGCGCGGCGTCGAACGGCGCGTGCACCTTCGCGTCGTTGTCGAAGTAGCAGTAGACCGCGCGCCGCCGCAGCCGCGGCGCACGCTGCTTCGACGCGCGGCGCGCGTCGGCCGGCTCCGTGCCGGACGCCCAGGCCGCGACGCGCCGCGCCCAGCCGTCGAGAGCGGCGTCGCCGTAGCCGCTCGCATAGAGCTCCTGGTCGCCGTGCAGGCGCACGTAGACGAAGTCGGCGGTCACGTCCTCGAGCAGCGGCCAGCGCCCGGCGGTGTCGGCGACGACGAGGCCGACGCGGTGCCGGCGCAGCAGCGCGACGAACGCTTCGTCGCGGAAGCTCTCGTGGCGCACCTCGACCGCGTGGCGCAGCCGGCGCCGTGGCCGCTCGCGGGGCGGATCGGCGTCGCGCAGGCGCGCGTCGCAACGGCGCGCGAGCTCGCCGGCGGCGTGCGCGTGCTTCGGCAGCAGCGCGAGGAACTGCTCCCAGCGCTCGGCGTCGAACGCGAAGTTCGGCGGGAACTGCCAGAGCAGCGGTCCGAGCTTGCGTTCGAGGCGCAGCACGCCGGACGCGAAGAAGTTCGCGAGCGGCGTTTCGACGTCGCGCAGGCGCCGCATGTGCGTGATGTAGCGCGGCCCCTTCAGCGCGAACACGAAATTCGCCGGTGTCTGCGCATGCCAGCGCGCGTACGTCCGCGGATGCTGCAGCGAGTAGAACGAGCCGTTGATCTCGATCGAGTCGAAACGCGACGCGGCGAACTCGAGCTCGCGCGTCTGCGCGAGCCCGCCCGGATAGAACACGCCGCGCCACGGCGCGTAGCGCCAGCCGGAGATGCCGACACGGATCGGCCCGCGCGGCGCCGCGTTCGCGCGCGTGGCCACGTCAGCTGCGGCCGGCCGTGCTCACCGCTCCTCGCCGTCGGCGTCGTACGCGGGCGGCACGTAGACGTTCAACGTACGCAGCGGGTCGTCGCCGGTGTTGCGGATCTCGTGGCGCTCGCCGCGCTCGATCAGCAGCAGCGTGCCGGCTTCGAGCGCGACGCGCTCGCCTTCGACGTGCGCGCTGCCGCTGCCGGACAGCACGAACAGCCACTGGTCGGAATGCTCGTGGCGGTTGTCGGCGCCGCCCTCGGCGGCGCCGGGCGCGATGACCATCTCCGCCGCCTGCGCACGCGCGTTCGAGAACGCGACGCGGAACCCGTGGGTGAAGCGCAGCCGCTTGTGCTGCATCGCCGTCCTCCTCGCCGCCGGCGCCTTCGCGCTCGTCGCCGCGGGCCGCACGAGCGGAGACGCGTGAATGAAAAGGAGCCGTCCCTGGCGGCGCCGAGCCCGCTGCATCCTGCGGCGGGCCGGCGCGGTCCCGAACCTGTCGCGCGCTTGCGGCGGCGCGTCCGGCGCCGCCGACGCGCGCCGCGTCAAGAACGGCGCGCGCGCGTGCGTGCGGCCTTGCGTGCCGCGGCGGCGCGCTTGACCGGGCCTTTCGTGCGCGCACCCTTGCGCGCGGCCGCCGATCGGCTCGCGCTGCTGCGCTTGCGCGCGGCCGAGCGTGCCTGCGTCGACAGCGCCTTGCGCGACGCCGCCGAGCGGCCTTCGCGCTTCAGCGCCGCGCTGGTCGCGCGCGAACGCCGGCTCGACGCACGCTTCGTCGCGGCCGGGGGACGCTTCGTCGTCGCGCTGCGCTTCGACGCGGACGTGCGCTTCGTCGCCGCGCCCTGCTTCGACGCGGCCGAACGCTTCGTCGCCGAACCGCGCTTCGCGGCCGCCGACGCGCGCTTCGTCGTCGCGCCGCGCTTCGTCGCGCCCGCGCGTCCGCGCGCGCCGTCCTGCTGCGCCTTCTTGCGCGTGCGCGCCGACGCGGCGCCCTTCTTCAGCGGCGGCAGGTCGACGCCGGCGCGGCGCGCCTTCGACAGACCGACCGCGATCGCCTGCTTCGTCGAACGTGCGCCGTGCTTGCCGCGGCGCACGTGCTCGATCTCCTCGTGCACGAACTCTCCGGCCTGCGTGCTCGGCGACTTGCCTTCGCGCTCGTCGCGGCGCGCGCGCGCGATCGTGGTTTTCTCCGGCATCGTCCGTCTCCTCGTGGCGCGCGGGCATGCCGCGCGGACGCCCCGCGTTCGTGCAATGGATGTGCCAGCGAGCCGCGGCGGCTCCGCCCTTCAGCGCGCCGGTAGGCCGAGGCGCACGGTCGTGCCGCGACGCGGCGCCGAGTCGATCTCGACGAAGCCGCCGCTGCGCCGCGCGAGGTCCTTGACCTGCGCGAGACCGAGGCCGAGCCCGTCCGCGCGCGTGCTGAAGAACAGGTCGCACGCGTGCAGGCGCGCGTCCTCGTCCATGCCGGAGCCGCCGTCGGTGACGCTGACGACGACGTAGTCGCCGGCGCGCGATGCCGCACCGCCGCGCCGCGTCGCGATCGTGCAGGTGCCGCCGCCCGGCATCGCGTCGGCGGCGTTCGCGACGAGGTGGCGCAGCGCGACGCCGAGCGCGCGCGCGTCGGTCTCGACCTCCGCGCGATCCGCGCCGAGGTCGAGCACGAGCTCGCTCGTGCGGCCGAGCTGCGCCGACAGCGGCTCGCGCAGGCCGGCGATCAGCGCGTCGACCTGCACCGGGACCAAATCGAGCGCGACGAACGCGAGCGACGACATGCGCTGCGTCAGCCGGCGGCCGGTACCGATCGAGTTCGCCGCCGCAGTCAGGAACCGGGCCGCACGCGCGTCGGGAGCGACCGAGGCCGCCGATTCGATCCCGGTCAGCGCGACCGCGAGCACGTTGTTGAAGTCGTGCGC
>DASWOS010000390.1:0-6350 GCA_036398645.1 Dokdonella sp.
CAACGACGACATAGTCGACCTGCGCCTCATTCAGGGCTGCGAAGATCTGGCGGACATTGAATGCCATCGCGAACCGCCGCGCCTACATGTTCCGCCGATACTCCCCGCCCACGTCGTACAGCGCATGGCTGATCTGCCCGAGGCTGTGCGTCTTGACCGCCTCCATCAGCGCTTCGAACACGTTGCGGCGCTCGCGTGCGGCGTCCTGCAGGTAGGCGAGGCCGTGGCCGTCGTGGACGAAGCCCTGCTCCTCGTCGGCATCGGCGAGGTGCGCGTGCGAGGTCTCGCCGGCCGGCGCGCGCGCGTTGCGGGCGCGCTGGAACGCCTGCACGTTGTCGATCTGCTGGCGCTTCTCTTCGGGCGTGGAGCGGATCAGCTCGATCTCGGTGGCGACCTCGCCGGCGTGCTCCTTCGGCAGGAACGTGTTCACGCCGATCAGCGGCAGGCTGCCATCGTGCTTCTTCTGCTCGTAGAACATCGATTCTTCCTGGATCTTGCCGCGCTGGTACATCGTGTCCATCGCGCCGAGCACGCCGCCGCGCTCGCTGATCGCCTCGAACTCCTTGTAGACGGCTTCCTCGACGATGTCGGTGAGGCGGTCGACGATGAAGCTGCCCTGCCACGGGTTCTCGTTGAAGTTGAGGCCGAGCTCCTTGTTGATGATCATCTGGATCGCGACGGCGCGGCGCACGCTCTCCTCGGTCGGCGTGGTGATCGCCTCGTCGTAGGCGTTGGTGTGCAAGGAATTGCAGTTGTCGAACAGCGCGTAGAGCGCCTGCAGCGTGGTGCGGATGTCGTTGAACTGGATCTCCTGCGCGTGCAGGGAGCGGCCGGAGGTCTGGATGTGGTACTTCAGCATCTGGCTGCGCTCGTTGGCGCCGTAGCGCTCGCGCATCGCGCGCGCCCAGATGCGCCGCGCGACGCGGCCGATCACGGTGTATTCGGGGTCCATGCCGTTGGAGAAGAAGAACGACAGGTTCGGCGCGAAGTCGTCGACCTTCATGCCGCGCGCGAGGTAGTACTCGACGATCGTGAAGCCGTTCGAGAGGGTGAACGCGAGCTGCGAGATCGGGTTCGCGCCGGCTTCGGCGATGTGGTAGCCGGAGATCGACACGGAATAGAAGTTGCGCACCTTGCGGTCGACGAAGTACTGCTGGATGTCGCCCATCATGCGCAGCGCGAATTCGGTGGAGAAGATGCAGGTGTTCTGCGCCTGGTCCTCCTTGAGGATGTCGGCCTGCACGGTGCCGCGCACGGTGGCGAGGGTGTGCGCCTTGATGCGCGCGTAGGTCTCGGCGTCGACGACCTCGTCGCCGCTGACGCCGAGCAGCGCGAGGCCGAGGCCGTCGTTGCCGGCGGGCAGCGCGCCGGCGTAGCGCGGGCGCGCGCGGCCTTCGAAGCGCTTCGCGAGCGTCTTCTCGGCCGCGGCCCAGCGCGCGGCATCTTCCTTCAGGTACTTCTCGACCTGCTGGTCGATCGCGGTGTTCATGAACATCGCGAGGATGATCGGCGCGGGGCCGTTGATCGTCATCGAGACGCTGGTGCTCGGCGCGCACAGGTCGAAGCCGGAGTAGAGCTTCTTCATGTCGTCGAGCGTCGCGATCGAGACGCCGGAGTTGCCGATCTTGCCGTAGATGTCCGGGCGCTCGGCCGGGTCCTCGCCGTACAGCGTGACGCTGTCGAACGCGGTCGACAGGCGCGCGGCCGGCTGGCCGGCGCTCAAGTAATGGAAGCGCCGGTTGGTGCGCTCCGGCGTGCCCTCGCCGGCGAACATGCGGATCGGATCCTCGCCGCTGCGGCGATACGGGTAGACGCCGCCGGTGTACGGATAGCTGCCCGGCAGGTTCTCCTTCTGCAGGAACGCGAGCAGCTCGCCCCAGGATCGATACGTCGGCGCGGCGATCTTCGGGATCTTCTGGTGGCTGAGCGACTCGCGATAGTTCTCGACGCGGATCCTCTTGCCGCGCACTTCGTATTCGCCGACCTCGTCGGTGATCGCCGCGAGGCGCGCCGGCCAGTCGCGCAGCAGCTTCAGCGCCTCGGCCGGCAGCGCCTCGACGGCGTCCTGGTAGCGCCGGCGCAAGGCGAGCAGGGTCGCGTCCGGCGCGGCGGCGGCATCGCCGGCGGGCGCACCGGCCGATGCGGATGGCGTGCTCTGCGCACGCGGGCCGCCGAGCGCCGCGCCGGCGAGATCGGCGGCGTCGTAGAGGTCGAGCGCCCGCGGCAGGCGCGGATCGGCGAGGTCGCGCAGCGACTGCCAGTACGACTGCGCACGGTCGGCGGCCTCGGCATTGCGCGCGACGGCGGCGTCGACTGCGCGCCCGCCTTCGGCGATCTCGGCGAGATAGCGCACGCGCTGGCCCGGGATCAGCACGGTCGCGCGCGGTTCCTTCAGCGAGACGTCGATCTTCGGATCGAAGTCGCAGCGCGATGCCGAAACGGGGTCGGAGTCGCTTTTCTTCGAAATGGGGTCAGAGTCGACTTTCGACGCCGCCCCCGCGCCGGTTGCCGCCTCGCCCAAAAAGTGACTCTGACCCCGTTTGTTCGAAAAGTGACTCTGACCCCATTTATTGCCCTGACCCCATTTATTGCCGGGCAGCGAGAGCTTCTCGCGCAGCAGGCGGCACAGGTTCGCGAACATCCAGGTGACGCCGGGATCGTTGAACTGGCTGGCGATGGTCGGATAGACCGGCACGTCCTCGTCGGCGAGCTGGAACGCGGTGCGGTTGCGCTTCCACTGCTTGCGCACGTCGCGCAGCGCATCCTCCGCGCCGCGCTTGTCGAACTTGTTCAGCACGACGAGCTCGGCGAAATCGAGCATGTCGATCTTCTCGAGCTGGCTCGCCGCGCCGTAGTCGCTCGTCATCACGTAGATCGGGAAGTCGACCAGGTCGACGATCTCGGAGTCGCTCTGGCCGATGCCGGCGGTCTCGACGATGACGAGGTCGTAGCCCTGCCCCTTCAGGAACGCGACGCAGTCCTTCAGCACGACGCTGGTCGCCGCGTGCTGGCGGCGCGTCGCCATCGAGCGCATGAACACGCGGTGCGAGCGCAGGCTGTTCATGCGGATGCGATCGCCGAGCAGCGCGCCGCCGGAGCGCCGCCGCGTCGGGTCGACCGCGAGCACGGCGATGCGCATCTTCGGGAACGCGTGCAGGAAGCGCAGCAGCAGCTCGTCGACGACCGACGACTTGCCGGCGCCGCCGGTGCCGGTGATGCCGAGGACCGGCGTGCGGCCGCCGGCGAGCTGCCATTGCTTGCGCAGCCGCTCGAGCAGGTGCTCGTCGTAGCGGCCCTCCTCGATCGCGGTCAGCGCATGGCCGACGGCGATCTCGTCGTCGATCGCGACCTGGGCCGGCGGCGCGTCGGCCCGCGGCTCGCCGGCCGCGTGCGCATCGGCGGCCGCGCGCGCGCGGCGCACGACGTCCTCGATCATCTCGACGAGGCCCATCTTCATGCCGTCGTTCGGATGGTAGATGCGCTCGACGCCGTACGCCTCGAGCTCGCGGATCTCCTCCGGCGTGATCGTGCCGCCGCCGCCGCCGAACACGCGCACGTGGCCGGCGCCGCGCTCGCGCAGCATGTCGACCATGTACTTGAAGTACTCGACGTGGCCGCCCTGGTACGAGGACAGCGCGATCGCGTCGGCGTCTTCCTGCAGCGCGGCGCGCACGACGTCCTCGACCGCGCGGTTGTGGCCGAGATGGATGACCTCGGCGCCCTGCGCCTGGATCAGCCGGCGCATGATGTTGATCGCGGCGTCGTGGCCGTCGAACAGACTCGCCGCGGTGACGAAGCGGAGCGGCGCGGACTGCACGGACGGATCGGGCGCGGCGACTTGCTGGGACGGAGTGCTCATGGCGGCACGATGCGCAAGTGAGGTCGCCGAATTGTAACTCCGGCGTTTCCGGGCGGCCCGACGCAGCGCAGCGCGGACGCCGCACACGGAGCGGCACCGCCGCAGGATCGCGCCTCGCGCGAGGCGCGGTGAAGCCGCGAAACGCGCGACGGCAGGCCGGCTCGGCTTTCGTCCGCGCGCGGTCGCGCGTCCCCATGTGTCGCGCGATGTTTCCGCGCGGTCGCGCGGTCGGACCACAGCAGCGCCCCAGGCCGACTCGCGCACCCGCGCGTGCGACGGTTCCGCACCGATGTCGGCCGCGGCGCCGGCCGCGGCAACGGCGTCGAGCCGCCCGCATGCGCGGCGCGTGACGGTGCATCGAACGCCGTCGCCGGCCTGCCTCCGCCGCCGAGGGCGCGTCGCGCAGCGCAACGGCGACGTGCCGGAAGTCGAGTCACGCGACCGTGTTCGCGGAACCCGGGATGCGCGCGCGGCGCGGCGGATCGAGCGCTCGTCCGGCGCGGCGCGGCGGCCCGCGCGAGCGCGCGGCGCAGCGCTCGACGTCCGCGCCGCGAGGGACGTTCCGCCGCGGCCTCGCGCACTGTCCTCGATCGGCGCACCCGGCTAAACTACGCGCCGCACAGCGCCGGGCGGGTTTCTCGACGCCCGATCCTACTTACGAATCAACTCATTGCGAGACGTTCCTGTTGCGGTTTCGCGTCGCGGCGCCGCATCCGGACGACCCTCCATCGCCTGCGGAGCCGCCATGATCTTCGAAACGATCGCCCAGACCGGGCACGAGCAGATCGTCTTCTGCCACAACAAGGATGCCGGCCTGAAGGCGATCATCGCGATCCACAACAGCGTGCTCGGTCCGGCGCTCGGCGGCCTGCGCATGTGGCCGTACAAGAGCGAGGCCGAGGCGCTGAACGACGTGCTGCGCCTGTCGCGCGGCATGACGTTCAAGAACGCGGTCGCCGGGCTGAACCTCGGCGGCGGCAAGGCGGTCATCATCGGCGACCCGGCCAAGGACAAGTCCGAGGCGCTGTTCCGCGCGTTCGGCCGCTTCGTGAACTCGTTGAACGGCCGCTACATCACCGCCGAGGACGTCGGCATCGACGTCAACGACATGGAATGGGTGTTCCGCGAGACCGAGTTCGTGACCGGCGTGCACCAGGTCCACGGCGGCTCCGGCGATCCGTCGCCGTTCACCGCGTACGGCACGTTGCAGGGCCTGATGGCCGCGCTGAACCACAAGTTCGGCAACGAGGAGGTCGGCAAGTACAGCTACGCCGTGCAGGGCGCCGGTCACGTCGGCATGGAGTTCATCAAGCTGCTGCGCGAGCAGGGCGCGAAGGTGTTCGTCACCGACATCAACAAGACGCTCGTGCAGCAGGCCGTCGACGACTACGGCTGCACCGCGGTCGGGCTCGACGAGATCTACGACGTCGACGCCGACGTCTACAGCCCGTGCGCGCTCGGCGGCACCGTCAACGAGCAGACGCTGCCGCGGCTCAAGTGCAAGATCATCTGCGGCGCGGCGAACAACCAGCTCGCGACCGACGCGATCGGCACCGAGGTCGAGCAGCGCGGCATCCTCTACGCGCCGGACTACGCGGTCAACGCCGGCGGCGTCATGAACATTTCGCTCGAGATCGACGGCTACAACCGCGAGCGCGCGATGCGCATGATGCGCACGATCTACTTGAACGTCGGTCGCATCTTCCAGATCGCCGAACGCGACGGCATCCCGACCTACCTCGCCGCCGACCGCATGGCCGAGGAGCGCATCGCCGCGATCGGCAAGATCAAGCTGCCGACGATGGGCAACAACGGTCCGCGCTTCCTCGGCCGCATGCGCGGCCAGTAGGCGCGCCGCGCGACCCGATACCCGGCGCGGCCTCGCCGCGCCGTGGCGCGCCGCTCAGCGCAGGTGGCGCTCTTCCGGCGCGGTCGGCGGCTCGAGGTCGACCAGGGTCAGCGCCTGCGGATCGACGTGGCCCTCGCTCGGCGCGGGCCCGGACAGGCGGATCTGCAACGCGAGGTCGGTCTGCGAATCCGCGTTCACGAGCGCGGTCTTGTACGCGATGCGGCCTTCCGCGTAGAGCTTGTACAGCGACTGGTCGAACGTGGTCATGCCGATCGCGGCGCCCTGTTTCATCGCCTCCTTGAGCTCGCTGATCTCGCCTTTCGCGATCAGGTCCGCGATGTACGGCGTGCGCAGCAGCAGCTCGATCGCCGGCACGCGCCGGCCTTCGACGGTCGGCACCAGCCGCTGCGAGATCACCGCGCGCAGGTTCAGCGACAGGTCGATCAGCAGCTGGTGGCGCGCCGTGTCGGGGAAGAAGTTCACGATGCGGTCGAGCGTCTGGTTCGCGTTGTTCGCGTGCAGCGTCGACAGGCACAGGTGCCCGGTCTCGGCGTAGGCGATCGCGTGCTGCATCGTCTCGCGGTCGCGAATCTCGCCGATCAGGATCACGTCCGGCGCCTCGCGCATCGCGTTCTTCAGCGC
>DASWOS010000391.1:0-11560 GCA_036398645.1 Dokdonella sp.
GAGCGCCTGTTCCAGGAGCAGGCGACGAAGGCGTTCGCCGAGTTCGCGCAGGGCAAGCCGCGCGCGGCGAAGCCCGAGCAGGCGCCGGCGCCCGGCGCCGGCCTCGCACTCGTCGACGACCTCGAGCTCGAGGAGTCGCTCGCGGTCACGAGCATGGTCGCGAAGGCCGAGAACCGGCTCTCGCGCTCGCTGTACCAGGTCAACCAGCGGCTCTCGGTCATCATCGGCGGCGGCAAGGTCGACGAGGCGAACAACCCGATCGGCCCGGCCGTGCTCGGCAACGCGTTCCGCACCGCGATCCGCGAATTCGAGGTCAACGTCCAGGTCAAGCTGATCGTCTACAAGCTGTTCGACCGCTACGTCATGGCCGGCCTCGAGCCGGTCTACGAGGAAGTCAACATCGAGCTGGTCCGCGCCGGCGTGCTGCCGCAGATTCGGCATTCGTTGCCGCAGGGCGCGCGCCCTCGCAGCGAGGTCGATCCGCGCGCGCTCGCCGCGGGGCTGCCGCCGGGCGGCGCGTACGCCGCCGCCGCGGCACCGGCGTACTACGGCTACGACGCGGGCGGCGAGCTGCAGGCCGAGCTCTACGACACGCTGCGTTCGCTGCTCGCGAGCCGGCATGCGCGCGAGGGCGGCGGCTACGCCGGCGCCGAGCGCGGCGCGGCGCCGCTCGGCGCCGGCGTGCCGGGCCTCGGCGCGGCCGAGCTGCTCGGCGCGCTGACGATCCTGCAGAACCAGTCGATCGCCGCGCAGGCGCATGCCGACGGCGTGTCCAACGCCGCGCAGGCGGTCGAGCAGATCAAGCGCGAGCTGCTCGAGGAAGTGCACCGGCTGTCCGACGACGCGAAGGAGCGCCGCGTGTCGTCGGCCGACGAGGACACGATCGACCTGGTCGGCATGCTGTTCGAGTACATCCTGCAGGACCGCAACCTGCCGGCGCAGATCCAGGCGCTGATCGGCCGGCTGCAGATTCCGTATCTGAAGGTCGCGATCCTCGACAAGCACCTGTTCGCGCAGAAGTCGCACCCGGCGCGGCGCCTGCTCGACGCGCTCGCCGACGCCGGCAAGAGCTGGTCGGAGGAGTCCGACCGCGATCACCGCCTGTTCGACCGCATCCGCGCCTCGGTCGAGACCGTGCTGCGCGACTTCGACGACGACGTCGCGATCTTCGCGCACGAACTCGACGCGTTCACCGCGTTCGTCGAGCAGCACCGCAAGCGCGCCGAGATCGCCGAGCAGCGCGCCGCCGAGGCGACGCGCGGCCGCGAGAAGCTGCAGGAGGCGCGCCGCACCGCCGCGCGCGAGATCCTGAAGCGCATCGACGAGCGCAGCCTGCCGCCGGTCGTGCACAGCGTGCTCGCGCGGCCGTGGGCGAACTACCTCGTGCTGACGCTGCTGCGCCACGGCGAGAGCTCGGACGAATGGAAGAACGCGCTGCGCTTCGCCGACGAGTTCGTCTGGAGCGCGCAGCCGAAGACCAGCGAGAGCGAGCTCGCGCGGCTGCGCGCGCTGCTGCCGCAGCTCGAGAAGGCGCTGCGGCACGGCCTCGCCACGGTCGCCTACCACGACAGCGACATCAAGCAGCTGATGCAGGAGCTGTCGGCGTTCTACCGGCGCCTGCTCGACGGCCAGCCGGTCGAGACGAAGACCGCGAAGGAAGTCATCGCGGTCGCCGCCGCGCCCGAGCCCGACCCGGCCGAGGCCGCCGCAGCGCCGACCGTCGCCGCCGCCGCGCCGGCCGCGGCGACGCCGAGTCCGGTCGAGGAGATCGTGCTGAGCTCGGCGCCGGCCGAGGCCGAGCCGGTCGAGGCGTATCCGGAGGACGACGAGTTCCTGCGCGCGGTGCGCGAGCTCAAGGTCGGCACCTGGATCGAATTCGCCGACGAGAGCGGCAATCGCGAGCGCGCGAAGCTGTCGTGGATCAGCCCGATCAGCTCGAAGTACCTGTTCGTGAACCGGCGCGGCCTCAAGGTCTGCGACAAGACCGTCTACGCGCTCGCGGCCGAGCTGCGCCACGGCAGCGCGATCGTGCTCGAGGAAGTGCCGCTGTTCGACCGCGCGCTCGACGCGATCGTCGCGCGCCTGCGCGGCGCCGGCGACGCGCCGCAGCCTGTGCCGGCGCCGAGCGCCGGCGCGAACCTGCCGGTCTAGCCCGGCGCCGCGACACGGCGTCCGCCGACGAGAGCGCCGGCGCCCGATCCGCGGCAGTGGACACGCGGCCGTGACCCGCCCGCGACCACGACGATGCAGGGCCGCCCGGCGCTGCCTCGAAGTCCGCTCGGCGCCGCGCGCCCTGCCCTGTCCCGGTTGCGCGCGCCGCTCCGCAACGCGGGCCGGCGCGACGCGCCGCGCGACGACGTCCGCCGCTGCGCCCGCCGCGCGCGGCAGGGCGATACCCGCGCCGTGCACATTCGCGACGCGCGACGCTGCTATCCTGCGCGTCCCCTGCTGCCCGACGAGCCGCCGCCGGTGACGATCTCCGCCGCTTCCGCGCCGCCGCACGATGTGGTCGAACGCGACGTGCGTCGCGCGCTCGAAGAAGACGTCGGCAGCGGCGACGTGACCGCCGACCTGCTGCCGGCCGCGGCGAGCGCGCATGCGCGCGTCGTCACGCGCGAGACGGCCGTGCTCTGCGGCACGCCGTGGTTCGACGAGTGCTTCCGTCAGCTCGATGCGTCCGCGCGCGTCGAATGGCTCGTGCGCGAGGGCGAGCTCGCCGCGGCCGGCACGGTGCTCTGCCGCATCGACGGCGCCGCGCGCGCGCTGGTCACGGCCGAGCGCACCGCGCTGAACTTCCTGCAGACGCTGTCGGCGACGGCGACCGCGACCGCGGCCTACGTCGAGGCCGTGCGCGGCACGCGCACGGTCGTGCTCGACACGCGCAAGACGCTGCCGGGCCTGCGCGCCGCGCAGAAGTACGCGGTGCGCGTCGGCGGCGGCCGCAATCATCGCCTCGGCCTGTTCGACGCGGTGCTGATCAAGGAGAACCACATCGCCGCGGCCGGCTCGATCACCGCGGCGATCCGCAACGCGCGCGCGCTGCACCCGGATCTGCTGGTCGAGACCGAGGTCGAGAACTTCGTCGAGCTGCGCGAGGCGCTCGACGCCGGCGCGGACCGCATCATGCTCGACGAGTTCGAGCTGCACGAGCTCGCGCAGGCGGTCGCCGAAGTCGGCGGGCGCGTGCCGCTTGAGGTGTCCGGCTCGGTCGCGCTCGAACGCGTGCGCGCGATCGCCGAGACCGGCGTCGATTTCGTCTCGATCGGCGCGCTGACCAAGCACGTGCGCGCGGTCGACCTGTCGATGCGCATCGACCTGCTCGGCGCGCGCCGGCCGTAACGCCGGGCCGCCCGTCGACCGGGCGCGCGGACCGCCGCGGGCCGCGCGGCGCGCTCAGAACGCGCCGGAGTACCACGCCGCGGCGACCGCGAGCGCGATCAGCGCGACGACGCCGAGCACGACCGGCAGCACGCGCACGCGCGACGGCCGCTCGCCGCCGCGCCCGCCGCGCAGCGCCGCGGATTGCCCGCGTGCGTCCATGCCCGGCGCCGCGAGCAGGAAGCGCACGGTGTCCAGGCGCAGCTCGTCGCCGGGCTTCAGCAGCCCGCTCTGCACGCGCGTGTCGTTGACGAACGTGCCGTTCGCGGAGCCGAGGTCCTCGACGAGCACGCCGTCGCCGGTCGTGCGCAGCCGCGCGTGATGGCGCGAGATCTCCTCCGCCGGAATCGTGATGTCGCAGTCCGGCTGGCGGCCGATCAACGCGCCGTCGCCGACCGGGAACGTCTTGCCGAACGTCGCGCCGGACACGCCGCGCAGCACGAAGCGCGGCAGCGTCGCGCGCACGCGCGTGCGGCCGTCGCGCTCCGGCAACGGCGGCGTCCGCGACGTCGCCAGACGCGGCGGCGGGCGGCGGTCGGCCGCGACCGAGCAGCCGACGCGGCCGAACAGCAGCAGGTCGCCGGGCCGGATCGTCGCCGCGCCTTCGACGCGGCGGCCGTTCAGCAGCGTCGTCGCGGCCGCGTCGAGCGTCCGCAGCACGGCCGCGTCGGCACCGACGACGATCTCGCAGTGCTGCGCGGCGACGTCCGGCGCCGCCAGTACGACGCCGCAGGCCGGCGCAGTGCCGACGCGCGTGGTTCCGGTCGCGAGATCGACTGGCGCGTGTTCGCCGCCTGGAAACAGCAGTCTCATCCGACCCCCTGCGGCCGCGGCTTGCACGGCCGCGCCGATTGTATCGATCCGCGACCGCGGCGGTGTGATCGAGTCCGCGCGCGCCTTGTCAGCCGCGACCGTCGACCTCACACTGGTCGCATGACCGGAACCTGGATCGCATTGCTCGCCGTCGTCGCCGTCGTCTGGGCCTGGATGGGCGCGCTCGGCGCACGCGAGCAGGCGATCCGCCACGGCCGCGAGCTCTGCCGCGAGGCCGGCGTGCAGCTGCTCGACCAGACCGTCGCGTTGCGGCGCCTGCGCTTCGGCCGGCGCGACGGCCTGCCGGCGCTGCTGCGCCGCTACGACTTCGACGTCAGCGTCGACGGGCACGACCGCCATCGCGGCCATCTCGACATGAACGGCCGCCAGCTCGAGGCATGGAGCCTTCCGCTCGGCGGCCCGTCGCCGCCGCCGCGTCCGCGCCATCTGCGACTCGTTCAATAGCCGCGTCACGCGCGGCGCGACCTCCGTAGCACTGCGGGCGGTCGACGCTACGCAAGTCCCGTGCGGCAGCGGCCGGGCCTCGGGATCGATCGAGCGCCAGCGGCGCTGCGAACGCCGCGGAACGTCGAGCGGCCGCGCGCGATTCACCGCCGTCGACGCCGAGCGCGGCGTTCCGGCCGCGCGAACGCGGCGTCGGCACAGCGGTGCGAGCGCGTCGCGCCGCCGCGCGCCGGCGCGGCCGTCACCCGACGAGTCGGAAAACATCCCGTGCACCCGCCCGATCGCGCGTCAGCGGCCGCGCGCGCAGCGCGGCCGCGCGGCGGTCACTTGATCACGCGCAGATGCGGTCGCTTCGGCGCCTCGTCGCGCGGCGGGCCGGGCGGCGGCGGCTCGGTCGGCGCGCTCTCGCCGGAGAACATCATGCCCTGGCCGTTCTCCTGCGCGTAGATCGCGAGCACGGCGCCCATCGGCACGTGCACGGCCTGGCTGACGCCGCCGAAGCGCGCGAGGAAATGCACGTCGTCGTTGGTGATCTCGAATTGCGAGACCGCGCGCGCGGCGATGTTCAGCACGACGCGGCCGTCCTTCGCGGCGCCGGGCGGCACGCGCACGCCGTCGGCGGACGCGTCGACGAGCAGGTACGGCGTCAAGCCGTTGTCGCTGATCCACTCGTAGAGCGCCCGCAGCAGGTACGGGCGGTTCGACGTCATCGCCGTGTTCGCAGCCACGTCGTCCTCGGACGCTGATCGACCTGCCGGCGAGTTTCCAGCACGCCGGTCACGGACGCAACGCCTTTTCCTCGGGAGTCAGGCTGCGCGCGAAACCCTGGCTGCGGAAGATTCGCTCGCCGTAGTCGTTGATGACCTGCGCCTCGCGCGGCAGCTGCACGCCGAGCGCGTCGAGACGCCAGATCAGAGGCGCGAGCGCGCAGTCGGCGAGGCTGATCTCCGGGCTCAGGAAGAACTTCGACGCCTTGAATGCCGAGACGTTCTTGACGAGCTCGTCGCGGAGCGCGCGGCGCGCGACCTCGGCCGGCTTGCCGCCGGCCTCGATCGTCTCGACCAGCGTGACCCAGTCGTTCTCGATGCGCACGATCGCCAGGCGCAGCCGCGCGCGCGACAACGGATCGACCGGCATCAGCGGCGGGTGCGGGTAGCGCTCGTCGAGGTACTCGCAGATGACGCCGGTGTCGTAGAGCACGAGGTCGCGATCGACCAGCGTCGGCACCGAGTTGTACGGGTTCAGATCGAGCAGGTCCTCGGGAGGGTCGTCGAGGTCGACCAGCACGTGGTCGTAGGTCACGCCCTTCGCGGCCAGCGTCATGCGGACGCGGTGGCAGTGCACGCTGTCGCGCGCCGAGTACAGGGTCAGGACCGTGCGCGAGCGCTGGTTCAAGGCCATGTCGAGTTTCCCCACCCCCGCCAGAGTCCTGGAGCCGCAATGTACTACGTGGGCGGGGCCGCGCCTAGTTAGCTGAACGGCGGATGCATGCGGAAACAGCCGCTTAGCGGCTACGCGCGCGGCGGGACTGCGAGTCTTCGGCGCAACACCTTGATTTATATGAGATGTCGCGCGTGTGCCCGGCGCGGCGGCCCGTCGCCTGGAACCCGCGGCCGAGCCGACGGCGCGGCGCGCTGGCGAGAACGGACCGGTCCCGCCCGGCCCGTGATCCGCCTGGCGCGGTGTCACCGCGGGCCGGCGTCGCGCCGGCCCGCTCAATTCAGTGCACGTCCTTCCAGAACTCGTGCTTGAGCAGGTACGCGATCAGCGTGAACAGCGCGAGGTAGAGCAGCACCCAGACGCCCATCGCCTCGCGCTTCAACGCGGCCGGCTCACCGGCGTACTGCAGGAACGCGGCGATGTCGCGCACGGTGCGGTCGAACTGCTCCGGCGTCTGCGTGCCCGGCGTCCTGAGCTCGAGCCGCTCGACCGGGCCCGGGTGGCCGTCCGGCGTCGGCTTCTGCACGGCGACCTGCTGGCCCTGCATCTCCCACAGCGGGTTCGGCATCGAGACGTTCGGGAACACCGTGTTGTTCCAGCCGAGCGGCCGCGACGGATCGAGGTAGAACGACTTCAAGTAGTTGTAGATCCAGTCCGAGCCCTTCGCGCGCGCCTCGAGCGACAGGTCCGGCGGCGTCTTGCCGAACCATTTCGCCGCGTCGGCGGCCGGCATGTGGTTCGTCGCGTGCTCGCCGATCTTCGCGCCGGTGAACACGAGGTTCGCCTCGACGCTCTTTTCGTCGAGACCGAGGTCCTCGGCCAGGCGCGAGTAGCGCAGGTACTGCAGCGAATGGCAGCCCGAGCAATAGTTGAAGAACAGGCGCGCGCCGCGCTGCATCGCGGCGACGTCGTCGAGGCGGATGTTCGCCGGCGTGAGACCGCCCTCCTCGGCGGCGAGCGCCGAGCCGACCCACGCGAGGCCGGCCAGCGCGAGGACTGCAAGCTTCGTGAACATCGAGGCTCCCGGAATCGTGCCCAGCATCGGCTTAGTCATGCGTCGTCACCCGATCCGGCACCGGCTTGGTCTTCTCGAGCCCGAAGTACGTGTAGACCCACAACGCCACGAACGACAGCAGGTAGACGGCGAGCCAGAAGCGGCCGAACGCGTTCTCGATCGTCGTCACGTCGGCGTCCGCGCCGAACCATTCCGGGATCTTCTCGGCGGTGACGCCGGCGCCGACCGCGCCGAGCATGACGAACGACAGCGCGAACAGCCCGAGGCCGATCTTGTAGCCGGTGCCGCGGTAGCGCACCGACTTGACGCGGCCGCGGTCGAGCCACGGCACGAAGACCAGCAGCACGATGCCGAGCGCCATCACGATGACGCCGGGCAGCTTGGCCGGGATCATGCGCAACATCGCGTAGAACGGCGTGAAGTACCACACCGGCTTGATGTGCTCCGGCGTCGCGAGGTTGTTCGCCGGGATGAAGTTGTCGTGCTCGAGGAACCAGCCGCCGAACGTCGGCGCGTAGAACACGATGAACGCGGCGATCATCAGGAAGAAGCCGACGCCGAACAGGTCCTTGACCGTGTAGTACGGATGGAACGCGATGCCGTCGAGCGGCGTGCCGTCGGGCTTCTTCTTCTCCTTGATCTCGACGCCGTCCGGGTTGTTCGAGCCGACCTCGTGCAGCGCGGCGAGATGCAGCACGACGAGCAGCAGCAGCACGAGCGGCAGCGCGATCACGTGCAGCGCGAAGAAGCGGTTCAGCGTCGCGTCGGCCGGCAGGTAGTCGCCCATGATCCATTCGACGAGCGCGTCGCCGATCCACGGCACCGCGCCGAACAGCGAGATGATGACCTTCGCGCCCCAGAACGACATGTTGCCCCACGGCAGCACGTAGCCCATGAACGCTTCGGCCATCAGCGCGAGGAAGATCAGCATGCCGAGGATCCAGACCAGCTCGCGCGGCCGCTTGTACGAGCCGTACATCAGGCCGCGGAACATGTGCAGGTAGACGACGATGAAGAACAGCGAGGCGCCGGTCGAGTGCATGTAGCGGATCAACCAGCCCCAGCTGACGTCGCGCATGATGTACTCGACCGAGGCGAACGCGTCCGCCGCGCTCGGCTTGTAGTTCATCGTCAGGAAGATGCCGGTCACGATCTGGTTGACCAGCACGAGCAGCGCGAGCGAGCCGAAGTAGTACCAGAGGTTGAAGTTCTTCGGCGCGTAGTAGCCCGACGTGTGCGACGACAGGAACGAGAACACCGGCAGGCGGTCCTCGATCCAGGCGAGCGCGCGATTGTTCGGGCGGATGCGGGTCGTCGTCGTCGCCATCACGCGTTCCCCTCGTCCGGGTCGACGCCGATCAGGATGTGCGCGTCGTCGACGAACTTGTACTTCGGCACCGCGAGGTTCGCCGGCGCCGGCACGCCGTCGAACACGCGCCCGGCGATGTCGTAGCGCGACTTGTGGCACGGGCAGTAGAAGCCGCCCTTCCACTGCGGATCGAACGGTTCCGGCTTCAGCTCGGGGAAGAAGTCCGGCACGCAGCCCAGATGCGTGCAGATGCCGACGACGACGAGCCACTCGGGCTTGATCGAGCGCGTCTCGTTCTGCGCGTACTTCGGCTGCTGGTCCGCGTTCTGCGACTTCGGGTCCTTGAGGCGCCCGTCCTCGCCCGGCAGCGCGTCGAGCTGCGCCTTCGTGCGGTTCACGACGAACACCGGCAGCCCGCGCCACTCGAACGTGACCTTCTGTCCGGGCTCGATCTTGCTGATGTCGGCGAGCACCGGCGCGCCGGCGGATTTCGCGCGCGCGCTCGGCTCCCAGGACTTGATGAAAGGAATCGCCGCGAGCACGACGCCCGCACCGCCGACGACCGAGGTCGTCGCGGTCAGGAATCGCCGGCGCCCCGGGTCCACTACAGCATCGTTTGCCATCCAGCACTCCGCTGCGAATTTTCGGAAAGACGACCTGCGACGACCCGCCGGGAACGTCGCGCGGCGGCGGCCCGCGGAAGCGCGCGGCTGCGTCCGGACACGGACGCGAGCACGCGGCGAGGCCGCGTCTTCTAGGGGGAAGCGTCGAAATCGTGGTAGTTTAACGAACGCCCCTGCACCGCACAATCAAGCCGCGCCGCCGCGGCGCGCAGCGACGCCGCATTCGCACGCGCGCACGCCGCGCGTGCCGCGCACGACCCCGATGCCGAATCGCACCTCGTCCAACCTGCTCGCCTTCGTCGCGCGCTGCGCCGTGATCGGGCTCGCCGCCGCGTTCCTGCTCGACGCGTTCGCGCCGCGCCTCGTCGAGCGGCTGCGCGGCCTGCCCGCGCGCGGCGACGCGCGCGTCGCGCACGCCGACGCCGAAGCTGCGACATCGCGCCGCGGTCCGTTCTCGTACGGCGAAGCGGTCAAGCGCGCGTCGCCGGCGGTCGTCAACATCTACGCGAACAAGACCACGCTGCGGCCGAGCTACTACCCGGTCGATCCGCTGACGCAGCGCCTGCTCGGCCTGCGCGGCATACCCGGGCCGTGGGTCAAGAAGCTCGACCGCAGCCTCGGTTCCGGCGTGATCTTCAGCTCGGACGGCTACGTGCTGACGAACAACCACGTCATCAGCGGCGCCGACGACATCCAGGTATTGCTCGACGACGGCCGCGCGATGCAGGCGAAGATCATCGGCACCGACGTCGAGACCGATCTCGCCGTGCTGAAGATCGACGCGGACCACCTGCCGGAGATCGCGGTGCCGGACGACGCGAGCCCGGACGTCGGTGACGTCGTGCTCGCGATCGGTAACCCGCTCGGCCTCGGCAACACGGTCACGATGGGCATCGTCAGCGCGACCGGCCGCAAGCTGCGCATGTCGGCCTACGAGGACTTCATCCAGACCGACGCGGCGATCAACGCCGGCAACTCCGGCGGCGCGCTCGTCAACGCGGCCGGCGAGCTGATCGGCATCAACACCGCGATCTATCCGCACACGCCGACCACGAGCGGCCCCGGCACGGTCGCGCCCGGCGCCGAGGGCATCGGCTTCGCGATCCCGGTCGCGACCGCGAAGACCGTGCTCGAGCAGATCGTCGAGCACGGCCGCGTGATCCGCGGCTGGATCGGCGCCGACTACGCCGACGTGCCGTCGCCGCCCGGCGCGACCTCGCGCCAGCCCGGCGTGCTGCTGCTCAGGATCGTGCCGGAGAGCCCGGCCGCGCAGGCCGGGCTGCTGCCCGGCGATCTGCTGCTGAAGCTCGACGGCGTCGCGATCGTCGACCAGGTCGACCTGCGCAACCGCGAGGCCGCGCTCGCGCCCGGCACGAAGGTGCGCCTCGAGGGCCTGCGCGGCAACCTGCCGTTCGCGATCGACGTGACGCTCGTGCAGCGGCCCGCGCCGAGCACGACCGGAGCGTGACCGCGCCGCGTCAGAGCAGCGCCTTGCGATAACGGTCGCGCAGCGTCTCGACGCGCTGCACGTAGACCTGCGTCTCGTCGTACGGCGGGACGCCGCCGTACTTCTGCACCGCGCCGGCGCCCGCGTTGTACGCGGCGGCCGCGAGCTGCTCGTCGCCGCCGAAGCTCCTGAGCAGCTCGGCGAGATAGCGCGCCCCGCCGCGGATGTTCTGCACGACGTCGAACGCGTCGGTGACGCCGAGATCGTTCGCGGTGTCCGGCATCAGCTGCATCAGCCCCTGCGCGCCCTTCTTCGAGACCGCGAGCGGGTTGAACGCGGATTCGGCGTGGATGACCGCGCGCAAGAGCGCGCTGTCGAGGCCGAAGTCCGCCGCCGCGGCGGCGATCTCGGCGCGGTACGCGTCGAGGTTCAGCGCGGTCGTGCCGAAGTCGATCGCCGAGTGCACGTCGCAGGCGACGCAGGTCGCGATGTAGGTGAACAGCACCGCGTACGCGCCGCTCGCCGGCTTGACGTTCGTGTACTCGACGATGCCGTCGCTGCGCTGCACGCGGTAGACCGATCCGCGCAGCACGCGCGCGGCGGGGCGCGGCGCGGCCGGCGCCGCCTTCGCGACGGCCGCGCCGAGCCGCGCGGCGGTGCTCGCCACGTCGGCCCTGACCGCGGAGAAGTCCGGCCGCGGCTTCGCGTTCTCCTCGTAGACCCAGCGCTGCGTCGTCACGCTCGCCGCGCGCGGCTTCGGCGGCGGCGCCGCCGCGGCGCTCCGCCGCGGCGCGGGCGGGTCGGCGTAGCGCGACAGCACGCTGCACTTCGCGTAGCCGTTCGCCTTGTTCGTGTACGCGACGACGCCGTCGGGCGCCTCGCACTTGTACAGCACGCCGGCCGCGGCGGGCGGACGCACGGCGAGCAGCCCGAGACCGAGCAGCACGGCACCCGCGATGAGCCGTCGAAGACGCGACATGGCCTTCATTGAACCGTTTCCGGTCGCGGAGTTTCCGTCGGATCGGTCACGCTGCCAAGCGCCGGCCGCGGCGCGGCCACTCCGGGGCGGG
>DASWOS010000392.1:0-8936 GCA_036398645.1 Dokdonella sp.
CATGGAGCGGGGGTTTCGATGCAGCGCCACGACGGCATCCGTCGCAAGATCTGGGCGGTCTTCATCCAGCAGACGACCGCGGTCAGCCTGGCCGGTCTGCTCGGGCTCTACGTCGTCGCCGCGTTGATCGAGGACCGCGTGCTCTGCGACGTGCTCTCGCTCGAGACCGCCGAGTACGTGCGCCGCGTCGGCGCCGATCCGAACGCGGCGCCGCCGACGACGCACTTCCTGCGCGGCTACCTGGCGCGTCCCGGCGCGGCGGCGCCGCCGCTGCCGCCGGGTGCGCTCGCGCTCGCGCCGGGCTTCCATCGCCTCGGCGGGGCGAGCCCGGCCGCGGTCATGATCACCGACACGCCGGCCGGACGCTTCTATCTGCTGTTCCCGCAGGACCGCCTGCACCGCTACGTGCTGGTCGCGAGCTTCGCGTTGATCGGCGTGATCCTCGTCACCGTCTACGTGACCGCGTGGATGGCCTACCGCGCGTCGCGTCGCGCGCTCGCGCCGGTCATCGTGCTCGCCGACGTCGTGCGCGGCTGGGACCCGAAGCGGCCCGACCTCGACGCGCTGCTGCCGGACAACCTGCCGGTCAACGTCGAGGTCGACCGCGACGTCGGCAGCCTCGCGCTCGCGCTGCACGGCTTCGCCGTCCGCCTCGAGGACTTCGTCGAGCGCGAGCGCAACTTCACCCGCGACGCGAGCCACGAGCTGCGCACGCCGCTGACCGTGATCAAGGTCGGCGCGGACATGCTGCTCGACGAGGAGGAGCTGCCGCTGTTCGCGCGGCGCACCGGCGCGCGCATCCACCGCGCGGCGCGCGACATGGAAGCGCTGATCGATTCGTTCCTGATCCTCGCGCGCGAGGACGGCGTCGGCCTGCCGGAGGAGGACTTCACGGTCAACGACGTCGTCCGCGAGGAGATCGAGCGCGCCCGCATGCTCGTCGACGACAAGCCGGTGCATCTGAGCTTCGAGGAACGCGCGGTGTTCGGCCTGCACACCTCGCCGCGCGCGTTCGGCGTGCTGGTCGGCAACCTGATCCGCAACGCCTGCATGTACACCGAGCGCGGCGCGGTGACCGTCGTCATCGACGACGGCGTGCTGCTCGTGCGCGACACCGGCGTCGGCATGAGCGACGAGGACGTCTCGCACATCTTCGAATCGTTCTATCGCGGCAGCGCCGGCCGCGCCGAGGGGCACGGCATCGGGCTGTCGATCGTCAAGCGGCTCGCCGACCGCTTCGGCTGGACCGTCGGCATCTCGAGCAAGCTCGGCGTCGGCACGACCATCAGCGTCAGCTTTCCGGTCGCCGAGGACGACGCCGCGAATGCCGTCGCGGTCGCGCGCTGACGTCTATACTCGGCCGCATCGGGCTGCCGGGGAGCACGCATGCCGCGTATCGTCTCGCTCTGCCGCGCGTTGGGCGTGGTCTGTCTGTTCGCCGCGCACGCCGGGGCGGCCGTGCCGGTGCTCGTGATCCACGGCGGCGCCGGCGTGATCCGCGCGGACCTGACGCCCGCGAAGGAGGCGCTCGTGCGCGCCGACCTCGAAGCCGCGCTGGCGGCCGGCTACGCCGTGCTGAAGGCCGGCGGCAGCAGCGTCGACGCGGTCGCGCGCGCGATCGTCGTGCTCGAGGACTCGCCGCGCTTCAACGCCGGCAAGGGCGCGGTGTTCACGCACGAAGGCACCAACGAGCTCGACGCCGCGATCATGGACGGCGCGACGCTGCGCGCCGGCGCGGTCGCCGCGGTGCATCGCGTCAAGAATCCGGTCCTGCTCGCGCGCGCGGTCATGGAGCGTTCGCCGCACGTGTTCCTCGTCGGCGACGGCGCCGAGGCGTTCGCGCGGAGCGTCGGCGTCGCGCTCGTCGATCCGGCGTACTTCCGCACCGAGGAGCGCTGGCAGCAGCTGCAGAAAGCGTTGCGCGACGAGCGCGCGCCGCCGGCCGGGGCGGACGCGCCGCACCACGGCACGGTCGGCGCGGTCGCGCTCGACGCGCACGGCGGTCTCGCCGCGGCGACGTCGACCGGCGGCATGACGAACAAGCGCTGGGGCCGCGTCGGCGATTCGCCGCTGATCGGCGCCGGTACCTACGCGAATGCGCGCTGCGCGGTGTCGGCGACCGGATGGGGCGAGTACTACATCCGTGCGGCCGCCGCGCACGACATCTGCGCGCGCGTCGAGTACGCCGGCACGCCGATCGCCGAGGCCGCGCGCGAGGTCGTCATGGACGTGATCCCGAAGCTCGGCGGCGACGGCGGCGTCATCGCGCTCGACGCCGACGGCGACGTCGCGATGCCGTTCAACACCGACGGCATGTACCGCGGCTGGATCGGCGCGGACGGCGCGGCGCACGTCGCGATCGCGCAGGATGACACCCGGCACACGTCCCGTTAGGATGCCGCCGCGAAGCCGTTCGGATGACGTCGCGAGAAGAACGCGCGCGGCGCGCCGCGCGCGGCCGCGATGTCGGAACGTGCTTCGCGCGGTCGAGAGCGTCGCCGGCCGAGATCGTCGCCGATCCGTCAGCGCAGCATCGAGGCCGAAGCTCCGCGCGGCCGCCGGGAACGACGTCCGTCCGCCGCCGCGGGTCGAGACGCGGCGCGTTCTCTCCCGAACGATCATCCGGGCCGCGAGGCGACGCGCAGCTTCCTCGAGCGGGAGGGCTTCGATGGCGAACGTGGACATCTGCGAACCGCACGCGCCGGACGCGGTCGAGCGCGCGCCGGTGACGTTCGCCGCGGCCGCGCGTGCGCGCCCGATCGCGGGCCGCCGCACGGGCTCCGCCCCTCGTCGCGCGCGCGGCGGGACGCATGCGCGCGTGCGAACGTGTGCGGTGACGGACGGTCGTCGCGAGCGTGTCGCGCCGGCCGGCACGCGGCGGCCTCGGTCTCACGAGCGGCGAGCGGCGGCCGCCGCACGCGGGCATCGCGCGTGAGCGCGCCTGACGTTCGCGACGAAGCGCGCGTGCGGACGGTCTCGGTCGTCCGCTACGTGACGCCGCTGCGCGAGGGCGGCTCGCTGCCGGCGATCGTCGAGGCCGACGACGAAGGCCTCTACGTGCTGAAGTTCCGCGGCGCCGGCCAAGGCGCGAACGCGCTGATCGCCGAGCTCGTCGCCGGCGAGATCGCGCGCGCGCTCGGCCTGCCGGTGCCGGAGATCGTGCTCGCCGAGCTCGACGCGGAGCTCGCGCGCACCGAACCCGATCCGGAGATCCAGCACCTGATCCGCGCGAGCGCGGGATTGAACCTCGCGCTCGACTACCTGCCCGGCGCGGTCGCGTTCGACCCGCTCGTCGAGCACGTCGACGCGGAGCTCGCCTCGGCGATCGTCTGGTTCGACGCGTACGTCAGCAACGTCGACCGCACCGCGCGCAACACGAACCTGCTGGTCTGGCACCGCCGCCTGCACCTGATCGACCACGGCGCCGCGCTGTACTTCCACCACGACTGGAGCGGCTACCTCGAGCGCGCGCGCGATCCGTTCGCGCGGATCCGCGACCACGTGCTGCTGCCGTTCGCGTCCGCGCTCGACGAGGCCGATCGGCGCCTGCCGCCGCGGCTCGCGCCGGAGACGATCGCGCGCGTCGCCGCGCTGATCCCGGACGCGTGGCTCGGCGGCGACGCGCCGTTCGCCGACGCGGCCGCGCAGCGCGCCGCGTACGCGGCCTATTTCGAGCGGCGCCTCGCGGCGCCGCGCGCATTCGTCGCGGAGGCGATCCGTGCACGCGGCGTATGACTACGCGCTGATCCGCGTCGTGCCGCGCGTCGAGCGCGGCGAGTTCGTCAACGCCGGCGTCGTGCTGTCGTCGAAGGCCGGCGACTTCCTCGCCGCGCGCATCGAGCTCGACGAGGCGCGCCTGCGCGCGCTCGCGCCGGACGTCGACGTCGAGGTCGTGCGGCGCCATCTGGCCGCGTTTCCGGCGATCTGCGCCGGCGGTGCCGAGGCCGGCCCGATCGGCCGGCTGTCGCGGCGCGAGCGCTTCGACTGGCTGACCGCGCCGCGCAGCACGATGATCCAGACCTCGCCGGTGCACACCGGCCGCTGCGCCGATCCGCTCGCGATGCTCGAGCGCCTGCTCGACGCGATGGTGCGCACGCCGCGCCGAGCGGTCGCGCCGGGCTGACGCGCCGGCGCGGCGCTCAGCGGCCGCCGACCTCGCGCACCGGCCGCTTCGCGAGCTTGCGCTGCAGCGTGCGCCGGTGCAGCCCGAGCCGCCGCGCGGCCTCGGAGATGTTGCCGCCGCATTCGGTCAGCACGCGCTGGATGTGCTCCCATTCGAGCCGCTTCAGCGGCGGCGTGTGCACGGCGAGCGCGGGCGTGGCGGCGTCGTCGCCGGCTTCGCCGAGCAATGCCTGCACGACCTGGTCCGCGTCGACCGGCTTGGCGAGGTAGTCGTGCGCGCCGCGCTTGATCGCCTCGACCGCGGTCGCGATCGACGCGTAGCCGGTCAACAGCAGGATGCGCAGCTCCGGCTGCGCGGCGAGCAGCTCCGGGATCAGCGCGAGGCCGTTCTCGGCGCCGAGCTTGAGGTCGAGCACGGCGAATTCCGGCGCGTGCTCGCGCACGATCGCGAGCGCGCGCGCGCCGTCGGCGGCGGTGTCGACGAGGAAGCCGCGCGCGGCGAGCGCGCGCGCGAGCACGCTGCTGAACACTTCGTCGTCGTCGACGACGACGACGCGGCGGTCGGAGGAGGTCGTCATGAGGCGCGATTGTCGGCTGCGGCGAGGGGGACGCGCAATCGCTGCAGCAGCCCGCCGTCGGCGAGCGGCTGCGCGCTGAGCTCGCCGCCGAGGCGTTCGGCGGTCGAGTGCGCGAGCGCGAGGCCGAGGCCGAGGCCGTCGCGCTTGCTGCTCGCGAACGCGACGCCGGCGCCCGGCACGATGCCGCTGCCGTAGTCGCGCACGAAGAACTCGGCGACGTTCGCGCCGGCGACGACGCCGAGCTCGACCTCCGCGCGGCCGGCCGCGAGCGACGCGTCGGCCGCATTGCTGAGCAGGTTGATCAGCGCGTGGCGCAGGTTCGGCGCCGCCTCGATGACGCGCGCGGCGGCGTTCGCGTCGACGTTCGTGCGCAGCGCGACCTCGGGGCGGAGCAGGCGGAACTGGTTCTCGCAGTCGTGTGCGAAGCGCTCCAACGTCGACCGCTCGGGCGTGCCGGAGAGTTGGCGGCTGCCGACCGCGACGAGCTCGCGCAGGATGTCGCGGCAGCGCTCGGCCTGACCGGCGAGCAGCGCGAGGTCGTTCGCGAGCGGCGTGCCCTCGGCCTGCTCGCGGCGCAGCTCCGCGAGCAGCGTACGGATCGTCGACAGCGGCGTGTTCAGCTCGTGCGCGGTGCCGGCCGCCTGCGTCGCGATCGCGAGAATGCCTTCGTCGCGCAGCGCGCGCTCGCGTTCGCGCTGGACCTCGGTCTCGCGCTCGCGCAGCGCGCGCGCGAGCCGCGCGATGAAGAACGCGAGCACGGCCGCGGTCACGACGAAGTTGATCGCCATGCCGGCGACGTGCAGGTCGAAGTCGCCGATGAAGGTCGCCTGCCGCATCGGCAGCGGCACGTGCCACGGGATCAGCAGCAGGTAGCACGCGGCGGCGAGCGCGGCGACCGCGAGCACGTAGCGCAGCGGCAGCGCCGCCGCGGCGAGCGCGATCGGCATCACCAGCAGCGAGACGAACGGATTCGTCGCGCCGCCGGACCAGTACAGCAGATAGGTCAGCACGCCGATGTCGATCGCGACGTGCGCGAACGCCTCGGCGAGGCCGACCGGCCACGGCCGGTGCAGGCGCCAGAACGCGAACAGCGCGAACGCGGCGAGCGCGGCGACCCCGGACGCGAGCGCGCCGACCGGAATCGCCATGCCGAGCGCGAGCGCGACGACCGCGATCGTCAGCGCCTGGCCGGCGACCGCGCACAGGCGCAGCCAGGCGAGCGTCTCGGCGAGCTCGCGCGCGCGGTGGGAGAACGGCGGGGAACTCGCGAGGACGGCGCTCATCGGCCGCGCATTGTGCCATCGCGCGCGGGCGCCGCGGCGAGGCCGCGGCGCCCGCGCGCGCGAACGCCACGGCTACGCGCCGGCGAGCGGCCGCGGGTCGGCGCGCGCGGCCGGCGCCTGCAGCGGCAGGCGAATCCGCACCTCGAGCCCGCCGCCGTCGGCGTTGCGTGCGGCGATGCTGCCGCCGTGGCGCTCGATCGCGCGGCGCGCGATCGCGAGCCCGAGCCCGGTGCCTCCGCTCGAGCGGGTGCGCGCGCTGTCGACGCGGTAGAACGGCTCGAAGATGCGTGCGAGGTCCGCGTCCGGCACGCCGGGGCCGCGGTCGCGCACGACGATCAGCGCCTGCTGCGCGTCCTCGGCATCGCGCACCAGGCGCACGCCGACCGTGCTGCCGTCGGCCGTGTACGCGAGCGCGTTGCGGATCACGTTTTCGAACGCGCTGTAGAGCGCCGCGTGCGAGCCGGTCAGCGCGAGCCGCTCGCAGTCGGCGAGCACGACCTTGCGCCCGCGCGGCGCGCCTTCGTAATCGGCGTTCGTGATGACGTCCTCGAGCAGCGCGTCGAGCGCGACGTGGTCCTGCGCGGAGCCGGTCGCGGTCTCCAGCCGCGACAGCTCGAGCGCCTGCGCGAGCATCGCTTCGAGCCGGTCCGATTCGCGCTCGATGCGGTCGAGCGCGGCGCCGACCTGCGCCGCGTCGCCGCCGCGCGCGAGCTCGAGCGCGACGCGCTGGCGCGCGAGCGGCGAGCGCAGCTCGTGCGAGACGTCGCGGACCAGGCGCCGATGGCTCTCGACCAGCGCCTTGATGCGCTCGGCCATCGCGTCGAACTCGGCGGCGAGCGCGGTGATCTCGGCGCTGCGGCCGAAGCGCAGGCGGCCGACGCGCGCGTCGAGGTCGCCGTCGGCGAAGCGGCGCGCGCTGGCGCGGATGCGCGTCAGCGGCGCGGCGACGGACCAGGCGAGCAGCAGCGCGATCGCCGCGCTGACGACCATCGCGACCGCGATGTTCGTCCAGAACGTGCGCGGCCGGCGCGACAGCAGGCGCGAGAAGAAATTGCCCTCGACCGCGGCGACCGCCGCGTACACGCGGCCGTCGCGCGTGCGGATCGCGCGCGTGCGCAGCCGCTCGGAGCCGTGCACCGGCCCGTTCGCGTCGGTGCCGTCGGGCGGGCTCGCGAGCGTGTCCTGCGCGGCGGCGAGCACGGTCGCCGACGGCACGCGCCCGAGCAGCTCGCGGCCTTCGGCGTCGAACAGATAGACCGTCGCCGAGCCGAAGCCGCTCGCCGCGCGCAGCCATCGGCGCGTGTCGTTCTCGCCTTCGTGGCGCAGCTCGCGCGACGTGCGCGCGAGCAGATCGTCCATCGCCGCCTGCAGCCGCGTCAGGTCCAGGCCCGGGATCTTCTCGGTCTCGAAGCTGCTCGTCGCGATCCAGGCGAACGCGAGCAGCACGACGACGGTCGCGACCCAGATCGCGGCGAACAGGCGCCAGAACAGGCGCTGCATCACGCCGGCGCCGCCCTCGCGCCTCGCGCGCGTGCCGGCACGCTCAACCCGCGGCCTCGAGCTGGCGCATCAGATAGCCGCTGCGGTGGATCGTCGTGATCGGCGAGCTGCCGTCCGGCGCGTCGCCGAGCTTGCGGCGCAGGTTCGAGACGTGCACGTCGATCGAGCGGTCGAACGGGCCGAGCGCGCGGCCGAGCACGGTCTGCGAGATGCGCTCCTTGCTGACGACGCGGCCGGCCTCGCGCAGCAGCAGCACGAGCAGGTCGAATTCGGTCGCGGTCAACCCGATCGGCTTGCCGTCGACGGTCACGCTGCGCGACGCGGCGCGCAGCCAGATCGGCCCGTTGCGCAGGTCGGTCAGCGCCTCGCCGCCTTCGCCGCGCGCGCGGCGCAGCACCGCGCGCAGGCGCGCGGCGAGCTCGCGCGGGTTGCACGGCTTCGGGATGTAGTCGTCGGCGCCGAGCTCGAGGCCGAGGATGCGGTCGATGTCCTCGCCGAGTGCGGTCAGCATCAGCACCGGCACCGCCGACTCGCGGCGCAGCTCGCGCAACGCGTCGAGGCCGGAGCGGCCCGGCATCATGACGTCGAGCACGAGCGCGTCGAACGCGTCCGCGCGCGCGGCGGCGATCACCTCGTCGGCGTTCTGCGCGAGCACGACCTCGAAGCCTTCGCGCGCGAGGAAGTCGCGCAGCAGTTGCGCGAGCTCAAGATCGTCGTCGGCGAGCAGGATGCGGTTGCGGGTCATCGCACGAGAATAGCGCCGACCGGCGCGCGCGACGGCGGCGCTTTGCGGCCGATTGCGCTTCTTTGCAGCGTTTTACACGCGTCGAGCGGCACCGCGGCGGCGCCGGCAGGCAGCCGCGGGTACCGGCACGGAACCCGCGGCGCCCGCAGCCGCTATGGATCGAAGCCGTTGCCGAACACCGGGTCGATCGGGTTCGACGGGCGCGCCATCAGCAGCGTCGTGCCCGCGTAGTCGACCAGGCTCGCCTGGATCAGGATCGTGCCGTCCGCGCCGATCCAGGAGTCCGCGCCGCCGCTGTACTGCGCGCCGTCGCCGGTCTCGTTCGGCAGCGACCATCCGCTGACCGCGCTCTGCCCGGTGCCGGTGCCGGTCGGCACCGTGACGGTCTGGCCGTTCATGAACAGGCGCCGCGGCGCACGGCCGTCCTGCAGCAGCCACAGCGCGCGCTCGTCGCCGGGATCGGTGTACGCCTCGAGCACGATGTCGCCGTTGGCGAGGATCGCGCTGTCGCTGAAGCTGCGCCAAGTCCGGTTCGGCTCCGGACCGTAGTCGCCGACCAGGCCGATCAGCGCGACCGGCTGCGGGCTGCCGTCGGCGCGCAGGCGCCAGAGGCCGTGCGGGTCGCCGCCGTCGCTGGTGTCGAGATCGGCTTCGATCGACGCGTAGCCCCCGGCGCTGCTCAATGTGTCGTAGTAGAACGAGGCGAAC
>DASWOS010000393.1:0-3260 GCA_036398645.1 Dokdonella sp.
TACGTCGAAGGGCTCGGTGCGCTCGGCGCGCCGGCGCTGCGCGCGTGGGGCGTCATCGAAGGCATCGTCACGCGGCAGGCGCTGACGCTCGCGGTCAACGACGTGTTCCTGCTCTGCACGGTGCTGTTCCTGCTGATGATCCCGCTCGTCTGGCTCGCCAAGCCGCCGTTCGGCAACGCGGCCGCGGGTCCGGGTCACTAGCGCTCAGGCGCGGCCTTCCGCGCCGGCCGCGCCGCCGCCGTGCACGGGGACGCGCGCGCTCGCGAAGCGCGCGGCGCAGCGCCGGCCGAACGCGATGCAGGGCTGCTCGATCCAGCGGTGAACCAGCGCCGCGATCGGCACGGTCATCAGCACGACCGCGACGACGTAGACCCCGAGCGGCTGCGTGCGCCAAGCCGAGCCCGGCGCCTGCCGCTGCAGCCACGCGAGCAGCGCGCAGGCGACGACGAGATGGAACAGGTACACCGGGTAGCTGATCGCACCGAGCCGGTCGGTCAGCCGCGTGCGCACGCGCGCGACGGTCGTGCCGGCGACGAACAGCGCGACGCCGAGCGCGTCGGCGACGACGTAGTTCGCGTACGCGCCGCGCGCCCAGACCGCGGCGAGCGGGAACAAGACGAGCAGGTACAGCAGCAGCGCGACGAGCAGACGCCGCGCGAACGGCGGCGTCGCCGCGCGCTCGAGCAGGCAGCTCCGATACAAGGTGCCGCACAGCATCAGCGACAGGTGCAGCGCCGCGAACACCGGCGGCTGGCTCAGCGGCGCGCCGAGCCAGATCGCGTAGACCGCGAGCGTGTGCGCGCCGAGCAGCGCCGCCGCGAGCAGGCCGACGCGGACCGGATCGCGCAGGCTGCCGGCCAGCGCGAGCGCGACGCAGAGCGCGTAGAACACGAGCTCGATCGACAACGTCCAGTAGACGCCCTGTGCCGGCGCGACGCCGAGCGCGTCCTGCAGCAGCAGCAGGTTCGCGAGCAGCTCGCCGGTGCCGAACGGCCGGCCGGAGAGCCGGTACACCGCCCATGCGCCGAGCGGAACCGAGAGCCAGTAGGCCGGGAAGATGCGGAAGAAGCGCCGGATCACGAAGCCCGTGAGCGGCGCGTCGTCGCTCGCGCGGATGCTGAACGGAATCACGAAGCCGCTGATCAGGAAGAACGTCACGACGCCGACGCGGCCGCAATCGAGGCCCTGCGCGAGGTCGTACAGCCAGCGTCCGCGCGCGGCGTCGCCGCCGAGGCCGGCATAGAGCTGCACGACGTGCAGGCAGACGACGAGCAGCGCGGCGATGCCGCGCAATGCGTCGAGCTCGCGCAGGCGCGCACCCGCGATGCGCGGCCGCGCAGCCGCCGTACGGGCCGGCCCGGTCATCGCGCGGCCGGCGTCACAGCCGCACGCGGCCGCGCAGCACGTCGACGAACATGACCCAGTCGCCGGCGAAGCTGTAGAACGGATGACGGAACGTCGCCGGACGGTTCTTCTCGAACGCGAAATGGCCGATCCACGCGCAGCCGTAGCCGAATGCCGGCGCGAGCCAGAGCCAACGCGCGTCGCGCCACCACGCCGCGACCGCGAGCGTCGCGAGCACGAGCGCGCTGCCGACGAAGTGCAGGCGTCGGCAGTTGCGGTTCGCGTGCTCGGACAGATAGAACGGGTAGAACGCGCGGAAGTTGGCGTAACGCGGCATCGGCGACCTCCGCGCCGAGCATAGCGCGGCGCGTGCGCGAAGTCCGCACGCGCTCAACGCTCCGGCAACGGGATGAACTCGGTCTCGCCGGGCACGCTGCCGAAGCGCTGCGCGAGCCAGTCGGCCTTCGCCTGCTCGATGCGTTCGCGGCTCGACGAGACGAAGTTCCACCAGAGGAAGCGCTCGCCGTCGAGCGCCGCGCCGCCGCAGAGCAGCACGCGCGCACCGCGTGCGCCGGCGACCTCGACCTCGCCGCCCGCGGCGAGCACGAGCATCGTCCCGGCCGCGACCGCGACGCCGTCGACGCGTACGTCGCCGGCGACGACGTGCACGGCGCGCTCCTCGTGCTCGGCCGGCACGCCGAGCACCGCGTCGGCGCGGAACTCGACGTCGACGTAGAGCGTCGGCGCGTAGACGCGCACCGGCGAGCGCAAGCCGAACGCGCTGCCGGCGATCACGCGCAGGCGGACGCCGCCGCGCTCGTCCTGCGGCAGCGTCGCCGCCGGATGGTGGTGGAACTCCGGCTCGGCCTCCTCGTCGGCGCGCGGCAGCGCGACCCAGGTCTGGATGCCGTGCATGCGATGCCCGGCCGCGCGCGCGTCCGCCGGCGTGCGCTCCGAATGCACGATGCCGCGGCCGGCCGTCATCCAGTTCACGTCGCCGGGGCGGATCACCTGCTCGCAGCCGAGGCTGTCGCGATGCGTCAGCGCGCCTTCGTAGAGATAGGTGACCGTCGCGAGCCCGATGTGCGGATGCGGGCGCACGTCGAGGCCGCGGCCGGCCGGCAGCACCGACGGACCGATGTGATCGAAGAACACGAACGGACCGACCTGCCGGCGCAACCGGAACGGCAGCACGCGGCGCACGCCGAAGCCGCCGCCGAGGTCGTGCGCACGGGGTTCGATCAGCAGCGGAGCGGACGTCGACATGCGCATCCCTGTTGGGCTCGAGCCTGCATGATGCCATCATCGGCGTCCCGCACCGCACGCTGCCGCCGCTGATGACCGACGCTCCGGAACCCGCTCATCACGAGACGCTCGACGACGGCGTCACCACGATCGACATCGGCCTCGAACGGCCGCGCTTCGCGGCCTGCTATCTGATCGAAGCCGGCGGCGCGGCCGCGCTGTTCGACGCCGGCACGAACTACAGCGTGCCGCGCGTGCTCGCGACGCTGACCGCGCGCGGGCTCGATCCCGGCGACGTGCGCTACGTGATCGCGAGCCACGTGCACCTCGACCACGCCGGCGGCGCCGGCGCATTGCTGCGCGAGCTGCCGAACGCGACCGTGCTCGCGCATCCGCGCGGCGTGCGCCACCTCGTCGACCCGTCCGCGCTGCAGCGGAGCGCGGAGCGCGTCTACGGCACGGAGGTCGTCGCGCGCACCTACGGCCAACTCGTGCCGGTGCCGCCGGAACGCCTGCGCGCGCTCGCCGACGACGAGACCGTCGATCTCGAAGGACGGCTGCTGCGCTTCATGGACAGCCCGGGGCACGCGCTGCACCACGTCACGCTGTACGACGAGCTGAGCTCCGGCTGGTTCACCGGCGACTGCTTCGGCATCAGCTATCGCGACTTC
>DASWOS010000394.1:0-4172 GCA_036398645.1 Dokdonella sp.
CGTCGGCGATCTGCTGCTGCTGCGTCAGCGGGAACAGGATGTCGGTCTCCACGCCGATGACCAGCGCGCGCTCGACGTCGATGCGCTTCAGCGCGGCCTCGACGCTGCCGTGGCCATGCTCGGCGAGGTCGAACCAGTCGCTCGCGCGCGAGAGATACAGGTACGAGTTCGGATCGAAGCTGCGCACGAAGCGGCGCGCGTGGCCGGCGAGATACGACTCGACCTGGAACTCGAAGCCGAACGGATCGTCGTCGCGCTGCTCGGAGTCGAGCCGGATGCGCGCGAAGCGGCCGACCCATTCCATCGCGGAGCGGTAGGTGATCACGCCGAGCTTGCGCGCGATCGACATGCCGGCATCCGGATAGTGCGCGTCGTCGTAACGGCCGTTGCGCCAGTTCGGGTCGAGCCGGATCGCCTCGCGCTGCAGCGAGCGGATCGCGATCGCGAACGGCTGCGCCTGCGGCGCGGTCGAGATGCTGACGTGCGCGCGCGCGCTGCCCGGGTGCTGGACCAGGTAGCCGAGCGCGGTCATGCCGCCCATCGAGTTGCCGACGAGGCAGGCGAGGCGCTCGATGCCGAGCCCGCGCACGAGCTCGAAGCTCGCGTTCGCGGCGTCCTCGAGCGTCAGCTCGGGGAAGTCGAGCCGGTACGGCTCGCCGGTCGCCGGATTCGGGTCGGCCGGGCCGGTCGAGCCCTTGCACGAGCCGAGCGTGTTCGCGCAGATCACGAACCAGCGATCCGTGTCGATCGGCTTGCCGGGACCGAGCATCGCCTCCCACCAGCCCGGCGACGGATCGTCCGCGCTCGAGGCGGCGTGCGCGCTCGGCGACAGGCCGGTCAGGATCAGGATCGCGTTGTCGCGCGCGGCGTTCGGTGCGCCCCAGGTTTCGTCGGCGAGCCGCGCGCCGACGAGCGCGCCGCCGCGCTTCATCGCGAACGGCGAGGGCAGCTCGAACCAGCGGCGCGCGTCGGCCATCGGCGCGGCGTCCGCTACGGAACGACTTGGTCGATCGTCAGCGCGATCGGCTCGCGCCGATGCACGTCGAGCGGCGCCGACAGCGTCTGCAGGTCGCCGCTCTGCGGCATCGCGTTGCCGGACTTCGACACGCGCGCACCGACGACGACCTGCGGAAACATCGACAGCTTCATCGTCGGCATCATGCCGAGGCTGTCGTCGAGCGTGACCGTCGCCGGCAGCTCGCTCGCCTTCATGCGCCGAATCGCGAGCGGCATCGGCGGACCGTTCGCGGCACGCGCGAACACGAACAGCGTCGCGGCGGGATCGAGCCGGTCCGCGAGCTTCGCGTCGAGCGCGACCGCGACGGTCAGCTTCGGCGCGTTCGCGTCCGCGGCGGTGGTCGCCGGCGGCGGCGACGCGGCGTCGCTCGCGTCGGCGGTCGCGGGTTCGTTCTCCGGCGGCGCCTTGCCGTCGCGCCGCGCCTCGGCGTCGGCGATCTGCTTGCGCACGCTCTCGGCGACGTCGGCGTTCGCCGACAGCAGCGGCAGCAGCGTCTTCCAGCGCGCGATCGCCGCGTCGTAACGGCCGTCCTGGTAGTCGCCGACGCCGAGCAGCCACAGGGCGCGCTGGTTCGCGGGATCGGTCTTCAGCACCTGCTCGAGCAGCGCGCGCGCCTCGCCGCCGATGCGGTGGTCCGGCGCGGCGGCCGCGATCGCCTGCGCGTAGGTGACCGTCAGCGCCGCGTTGTCCGGTGCGAGCGAGTGCGCGTGGCGCAGCGCGTCGAGCGCCTCGTCCGGTCGGTTCGTCGCCGCGTATGCGCGGCCGAGCAGCGCCCAGCCTTCGACGTCGTCCGGATGCTCGGCGAGGCGCGCGGCGAGCCCGGCGATCGCCTGCTGCATCTCCGGCCCGCGGTCGCCGTGCGGCGCGGCGTCGGCTTCGGCGGCCGCCGCGCTCGCCGCGTCGAGCGCCTGCGGCGTACCGACGAGACGGTACAGCAGCAGCGCCGAGGCCGGCAGCAACAGCGCGACTACGAGCAGCGCGGCGAGCGTCGCGCGCGGCGGCGGCGACGCGGGTCCGGCACTCGGCGTCTCGGCGTCGAGCGCGGCGCGCTTGGCCGCGTACTCGTCGGCGTCGATGATGCCGGCCGCGAGCGCCTGCTCGAGCGCGCGGCGCCGGCGCTCCGGCGCGGTCGCGCCGCGGCCGTGCCGCAGCAGCGGCACCGCGACGAACGCGAGCGCGGCCGCGATCATCGCGGCCGCGAGCAGGAAGAACAATGCCGTCACCAGTCGTCCTCGAGATCGCGCGGCTCGGCCGGCCGTGCCGCCGCGACGGCGGCGCGCCGACGCACGACGACGGCGACCGCGATCGCGCCGAGGCCGAGCACGAGCAGCGGACCGAACCAGAGCAGCCAGGTGCCGCCGCGCAGCGGCGGATCGTACAGCACGAAATCGCTGTAGCGCGCGGTCAGCCACTGCTTGATTTCCGCGTCGCTCTTGCCGGCGCGCATCTGCTCGAACACGTCGCGGCGCAGGTCCGCGGCGAGCGGCGCGGTCGAGTCGGCGAGGCTCTCGTTCTGGCAGACGAGGCAGCGCAGCTGCTTCGTCAGCGCCTGGAAGCGCAGCTCCTCGGCGCGGCTCGCGAACGGCAGCGGATCGACCGCCGCGGCGAGCGTGCAGGCGAGCGCGAGCAGCGCGCCGAGCGCGACGGCGAACCGACGCGGCGTCATTGCGCTTCCTTCTTCAGCGCGGCGATGCGCGGCAGCAGCTCGGTCGCGAGCACCTCGGGCGTGATCGGGCTGATGTACTTGTAGCGGATGACGCCGTGCGCATCGACGAGGAACGTCTCCGGCGCGCCGGTCACGCCGAAGTCGATCGCGACGTCGCCGGGTGCGTCGGCGACGATGACGTCGTACGGATCGCCGAATTGCGCGATCCAGCGCTTGGCGTCGTCGGCGTCGTCCTTGTAGTCGAAACCGACGAGCTTGACGCCGAGGCGCTTGCCCTCGCGCATCAGCAGCGGATGCTCGTCGCGGCAGGCGTAGCACCAGCTCGCGAACACGTTCAGCAGGTACGGCTCGCCGGCGAGATCCTGGTTCGTCACGCGGCGCTCGGGGTCGGCGAGCGTCGGCAGCGCGAACGCCGGCGCCGGCTTGCCGATCAACGGCGACGGCACCTCGCGCGGATCGTGGTACTGGCTCCACCAGATGCCGAAGCCGAGCAGCGCGACCACCAGCACGAAGCCGGCGAAGGGCAGCAGCCGCGCGTTCATGCGCGCGCGGCCGCGGCGTCGGGTGCGGCCACGCGCGGCCGCGGCGCCGGCTCCGCGCGCGCCGGCAGCGCGCGGAAGCGGCGGTCGGTCGCGGCGACGAAGCCGCCGAGCATCATGAACAGCGCGCCGAGCCAGATCCAGCGCACGAACGGCTTCACGTAGATGCGCACGGCCCAGGCGCCGTCGTCGCCGGCCGGCTCGCCGAGCGCGACGTAGAGATCGCGAAATAGGCCGGGGTCGATCGCCGATTCGGTCTGCGGCGGCGCGGCGCGCGCGTACTGGCGCTTCTGCGGGCGCAGCGTCGCGACGACCGCGCCGTCCTTCAGCACGCTGATCGTGCCCTGATCGGCGCGATAGTTCGGGCCTTCGGCGCTCGTCACGCCGTCGAAGCGGAAGCCGAGCGCGCCGATCTCGACGCTCTGTCCCGGCGCGAGGCGCACGTCCTTCTCGACGCCGGTCGCCTCGACGCTCATGACGCCGGCGAGGAACAGCGCGACGCCGAAGTGCGCCGAGATCATGCCGAGCATCTCCGGCGTGAAGCGGCGCCCGCGCGGCGCGCTGCGCCAGCGCGCGAGCGCGTAGAGCGCGATGCCGAGCCCGACCCAGAGCGACGCGGCGACGCCGGCGAGCGCCTTGAACGGCAGGTCGCGCGCGATCAGCCAGGCCGTCGCGGCGGCGATCAGCGCGACCGCCGCGGCCGGCGCGAGCGCGCGCGCGGCGACGCCGAGGTTCGCGCCGCGCCACTTCAGCACCGGGCCGAACGGCAGCAGCAGCACGACCGGCAGCATCAGCAGCACGAACATGAAGCCGAAGTACGGCGGGCCTACCGAGATGCGGCCGAGATCGAACGCCTCGCCGAGCAGCGGGTACAGCGTGCCGAGCAGCACCATCGCGGCCGCGCAGGTGAACAACAGGTTGTTGACGAGCAGCGTCGTCTCGCGCGAGA
>DASWOS010000395.1:0-8478 GCA_036398645.1 Dokdonella sp.
CGAGCGCGATGTCGGCACCGTAGTGGCTTTCGATGTACCAGAGCGCTTTCTCGGCGGCAGCCATAGACCCATCCGGGACCCGGTCGATGCGGCGAGCATAGCCGCGCCGCCTCCGGCCTGGCTTGATCGTTCTTGCGCCGCCGCCGGCGCTACGCAGTCGTCCGCGCGATGTCCACCTTGCTCGGGTAGAAGGCCACGTGTCCGGCGATCCGCGCCATCGACGACGTGGGTATGGCCCGGATCGGCGCTCGACGACACGCCGATTTTCTCGCGCCGCCTCCAATTGCGCCGGATATCGTCCGGCGACGAATTCTTCTAGCGAGACCGCGTCGTCGAGCCGCGACGTCGCATACGCGAATTGCACGTCGGAGCCGACCACGGGATGCTGCATCGGGTCGCCGAGGAACGGCTGGAGCAACACGGTTCCGAGGTGGGTCAGCCGATCGGTCTCGACTTTGAACGATCCCGCGCCCTGCGACGCCGGCTGGGACGCCGGCGGGCGCCCGGCGCCGCGTACGGCCGCTCAGCGCGGACGCCGCTCGCGTGGCAAATGGCTGACCAGGAACTCCATCTGGTCGGCGAGGATGTTGCGGTTCGACAGGATCAGGTGCTCGACCCAGCTCGGCCGGTACGGCACCGCGAGCAGCGGCATGCCGGCCTGTTGCGGCGTGCGGTTGCCCTTGCGCACGTTGCAGCTCCAGCACGCGGTGACGACATTGACCCAGACGTCGCGGCCGCCCTTCGACACCGGGATCACGTGGTCGCGCGTCAGCTCGCCGCGGTGGAACTGGTCGCCGCAGTAGAGGCAGGTCATGCGGTCGCGCGCGAACAGCGCGGCGTTCGTCAGCGCCGGCGCCGGATCGATCGCGGCCGGGCGCGCGTGGCCGGAGCTCGCGACGATCGGGTGCAGCTCGATGCGGCTCTGCGCGCCGAGCGTGCGGTTCATGCCGCCGTGTATCGTCAGGCAGACGTCGCCGAGCGTCCAGGCGACCGCGCCGCGCACGTACAGGCAGACCGCGTCCTGCCAGCTCATCCAGTCGAGGATGCGCCCGGTCGAGTCCAGCGACAGCACGCGGGTGCTGTGGATGTCACCCGCGGTACGAACCTCCGCAAGCATCGAGCCTCCGTTTGCGCGAGCGGCGGAGCCGCTGCGACCGCGAAACATGCACTCGGCGGCGGAGCATAGAACAAAAACGGCGACGGCGAGCGCTCTGCTGCAGCGGGGCCGCGACGGCGGTCGCGGCGCTCGGCGGCCGCACGGCGACGACGCGGCCGCGTACCGCGCGCGCCGCGCGCGGCCGGCGCCGGTGCGCCGCGCCGGCGCGCTCGACTCGCCGCGTCGACGCGAGCACTCCGCGGCAAGCCGTGAACGCGCTCAGCGCACGCGCTTGACCAGGCGCAGCAGATCCGTGCCGTAGCCGCGGCGCTCGTAGAGCGCACGCGCGCGCTCGTTGCCGGGGAACACGCCGAGCGTCACGTGGCGGCAGCGCTGCTCGCGCGCCCAGCGCTCGGCGAACGCGAGCAGCGCGCTGCCGACGCCTTCGCCGTCGCGCGCGGCGGCGAGCGCGCAGACGTGGCAGTTCTGCGCGCCGGTGAAGAAATCGCGCAGCGTCTCCAGATGCACGAAGCCGACGCGCTCGCCGGCGGCGTCCTCGGCGACGAACACGTGCGTGCCCGGCGGCTGATCGCGCAGGCGCTGCGCGAGGTCGGCGCGGATCGCGCTCGCGCATTCGCCGCGGCGTCGCCATGGCGGCAGCTCGAACGCGACGAAGCGCTCGGCGAGGCCGAGCACGAATGCGTCGTCGTCGCCTCGCGCGAGGCGGATCAGCAGCTCGGCCGCGCGCGCCATCGTGCGGCCTGCGGTCCGTTCAGCCGAACTGCGCGTCGGCGATCGCGGTCAGCGTCGGCGCGCCGCTGCGGATCGCCGCCGCGTGCGCGTGCCGGCGCGGCAGCAGCCGCGCGAAGTAGAAGCGTGCGGTGTGGCGCTTCGCGTCGCGGAATCCGGCCGACTGCGTCGAGGCATCGGCCGCGGCGACGCCGCGCGCCCAGAAATACGCGAGCGCGACGTAGCCGGAGTGGAGCAGGTAGTCGTACGCGGCCGCGCCGATCTCGTCGGCGTCGGCCGCCGCGCGCGCGGCGATTTCGCCAGTCAGCTCGCGCGTCTCCGCCGCGGCGGCCGCGAGCGGGCCGACGAACTCGGCGAGCGCGGCGTCGCCGGCGCGCTCGGCGCAGAACGCGTCGATCTCGGCGAGGAAGTGGCGCAGGCCGACGCCGTCGAGCTGGACGACCTTGCGGCCGAGCAGGTCGAGCGCCTGGATCTGCGTCGTGCCCTCGTACAGCGTCGTGATGCGCGCGTCGCGCGCGAGCTGCTCGATGCCGTGCTCGACGATGTAGCCGTGGCCGCCGTACACCTGCAGCGCGTCGTAGGTGCACTCGATCGCGGCTTCGGTCAGCACGCCCTTGACGATCGGCGTCAGGAACGAGACCAGCGCGTCGGCGCGGGCGCGCTCGGCGGCGTCCTCGGCGTGCTTGCGGACGTCCTCGTGCAGGTACGCGTACAGCGCGAGCAGGCGGCCGCCTTCGGCGAACGCCTTTTGCGTCAGCAGCATGCGCCGTACGTCCGGATGCACGATCAGCGGGTCGGCCGGCTTGTCCGGAAACTTCGCGCCGGACGCCGCGCGCATCTGCAGGCGCTCGCGCGCGTAGGCGAGCGCGTTCTGGTACGCGCGCTGGGTCAGGCCGAGGCCCTGCAGGCCGACCGCGAGCCTCGCCGAGTTCATCATCGTGAACATCGCGGCGAGGCCCTTGTTCGGCTGGCCGACCAGCCAGCCTTCGGCGCCGTCGAAGTTCAGGACGCAGGTCGCCGATCCGCGGATGCCCATCTTGTGCTCGAGCGCGCCGCAGGCGAGCGCGTTGCGCTCGCCGAGCGCGCCGTCGCGGCCGACCTTGAACTTCGGCACGAGGAACAGCGAGATGCCGCGCACGCCGGCCGGCGCGTCGGGCAGCCGCGCGAGCACGAGATGCACGATGTTCTCGACGAAGTCGTGCTCGCCGGCGGTGATGAAGATCTTCGTGCCGCTGATCCGGTAGCGGCCGTCGCCGGCCGGCTCGGCCTTCGTCTTCAGCAGGCCGAGGTCGGTGCCGCAATGCGCCTCGGTCAGGCACATCGTGCCGGTCCAGCGGCCGGCGACGAGCGGCTTCAGGAACACCTCGCGCTGCCAGTCCTCGCCGTGATGCTCGATCGCCGCGGATGCGCCGTGCGACAGCAGCGGGTAGTTGCTCCACGACAGGTTCGCCGCGTCGACCATCTCCTTGACCGCCGCGCCGAGCGTCTCCGGCAGGCCCTGGCCGCCGTACTTCTCGTCGGCGACGAGGCCGACCCAGCCGGCCTCCGCGTACTGAGCGAACGCTTGCTTGAAGCCGTGCGGGGTGCGCACGCTCGCGGTCGCGGCGTCGAACACGCAGCCTTCGGCGTCGCCGCTCTCGTTCAGCGGCGCGAGCACCTGCTCGGCGAATCGCGCGGCCTCGTCGAGCACCGCGTCGACGACGTCGCGGCCGGCCGCCGCGCAGCCGGGCAGGCGGCGGTAGACCGCCTCGACGCCGAGCACGTCGTGCAGCGCGAAGCGCAGGTCGGCGAGCGGCGCGGCGTAGCGGCTCATCGTGGGTTCTCCGCGGCGGCGGATCAGCGGTACGTGTTCGGCACGCCGGGCACCGGCGACAGCCGGCTCGAGCGCTCGAAGTGGAAGTTCCCCTTCGGCTCGCTGGTGTCGATCGTGCCCTTGAGCTGGTAGGCGAAGTCGCCGCCGGCCGGCAGCTTCGCCGCGGTCTTCAGCGTCGTCTCGACGACGTCGGCGCCGTTGCCGACGATGTCGATGTCCGGCGCGACGTGGATCGTGCCCGCGTCGGTGCCGGCGACGGTCAGCGTCGCGTCGAGCGCGGCGTAGCGCACCGACATCGTGCTGAAGTTCTGGATGCGCAGCACGAGCCGCCAGCTGCCGTCCGGCTGCACCGCGAGCTGCTGCACGCTCGCGGTCGGCGGATGCACGCGGCGCACGGGGCCGCTGCCGCAGGCGGTCAGCGCGCACGAGAGCGCAAGCGCGGCGACGGCGTGACGCGGGTTCATGGCGGCCTCGGTCGTGCGGACGATCGAGCTAGCGTAGCGAATTCGCCGCGCGGCTCAAAGCGCGGCGCGCGGCGGCGGCGGACCGTCCGCGGTGGCCGCGGCGCGCTCCGCGAGGAACTCGGCGACCGGCAGCTGGCGCACGACGTGTCCGTCGGCGAGCCGCACGACCTCGTCGGCGAGCGCGCCGACCTCGTCGGCGTGGTGCGTCACCAGCAGCGTGAACACGCCGAGCTCGCGCTTGAGCCGGCCGAGATGCGCGAGCACCTGTGCGCGCGCCTCCGCGTGCAGCCCGCTCAGCGGCTCGTCGAGCAGCAGCGCGCGCGGCTCGGCGAGCAGCGCACGTCCGATCGCGACGCGCTGGCGCTCGCCGCCGGAGAGGTGATGCGGCCGCCGCGCGAGCAGCGCGCCGAGCCCGAGCAGGTCGACGATCGCGGCGAATTCGCCGGCCGCGCGGCCGCGGCGCGGCGCGCCGTAGAGCAGGTTGCCGCGCACGTTGAGGTGCGGGAACAGCCGGCCGTCCTGGAACACGTAGCCGATGCGGCGCCGCGCGGTCGGCACGCGGACGCCGCGCGCACTGTCGAGCAGGACGGTGCCGTCGATCGCGATGCGGCCCTGCCGCGGCGCGAGCAGGCCGGCGATCGCGTTCAGCACGCTGGTCTTGCCGGCGCCGGACGGGCCGAACAGCGCGAGCACGCGCGCGTCCGAGCGGAAGCCGACGTCGAGCTCGAGATCGGCGAACGCATGGCGCAGGCTAAGCTCGATCACGTCCTAGTCCTCGCGTCCGCGCCGCCGCGCCGCGCCGCCGGCCAGCCGCGTCGCCGCCGCGCTCGCGGCGAACGCGACGACGAGCGAGACCAGCGCGAGGCGGCGCACGCCGGGCATGCCGCCGGGCACGTTCAGCAGCTCGTAGATCGCGATCGGCAGCGTGCGCGTCTCGCCGGGGATGTTCGACACGAAGCTGATCGTCGCGCCGAATTCGCCGAACGCGCGCGCGAACGCGAGCACCGCGCCGGCCGCGATGCCGCGCGCGGACAGCGGCAGCGTGATCGTCGCGAAGCGGCGCCAGGCGCCGGCGCCGAGCGTCTCCGCGGCCGCTTCGAGGCGGCGGTCGACGTGGTCGAACGCCTGCCGCACCGACAGCACGAGCAGCGGAAAGCCCATGACCGCCGCGGCGACGACGGCGCCGGTCCAGCGGAACGCGACGACGATGCCGAACCTGCCGAGCAGCTCGCCGAGCGGCGCATGCCGGCCGAGCAGCGCGAGCAGCGCGTAGCCGGTCACGACCGGCGGCAGGATCAGCGGCAGGAACAGCAGCGCTTCGAGCAGCATGCGGCCGCGGAAGCGCTTGCGCGACAGCAGCCAGGCCAGCGCGAGCGCGAACGGCGCGGCGCCGGCGACGGCGAGCACGGCGACGCGCAGGCTCAGCGCGAGCGCCTGCCATTCGTCCGCGGCGAGCAGCGCCACGGCGCTCAGCCGCGCGGCGCGGGCGCGGCGCGGACGAGCCGGCGCGTGCGCGCGGGCCTCATCGCGCCGGCGGCGCGTCGAAGCCGTAGCGGCGGAACACCGCGCGTTGCGGCTCCGCGCGCAGCAGGTCGAGCAGCGCGCGCGCGGCGGGCGCGTCGTGACCGGCGACGATCGCGGCCGGATACACGATCGGCGCGTGCGAGCCGTCCGGGAACGTCGCGACGACGCGCACCGCCGGTTCGGACACCGCGTCGGAGCGATAGACGACGCCGAGCGGCGCCTCGCCGCGCGCGACGAAGTTCAGCGCCGCGCGCACGTCGTCGGCGGAGACGACGCGCGCGGCGAGCGCGTCCCAGACGCCGAGCCGCGTCAGCGCGTCCTTCGCGTACTTGCCGGCCGGGACGCTGTTCGGCTCGCCGAGCGCGAGCTTGCCGTCGGCGCCGAGCGCACCGGCGAGATCGAAGCCCGGCGCGATCGCGAGGGTCGGTGCGTGATCCTTCGGCGCGATCAGCACGAGCGCGTTGCCGAGCAGGTCGACGCGCGTGCCGGCGACGATCAGCGCGCGCGCGGCGAGGTAGTCCATCCAGTCCTCGTCGGCCGAGACGAACAGCGCCGCCGGCGCGCCGGCCTCGATCTGCCTGGCGAGCTGCGAGCTCGCCGCGTAGCTCGCCGTGACGTCGCCGAGCGCGGCCACGTCCGGCGTCGCGAGGATCGCGTCGAGCGACGGCTTCAGGCTCGCGGCGGCGAACACGAGCAGCGCGTCGCGCGCCGACGCGGCCTGCGCGAGCAGCATCGCCGCGAGCAGCGCGAGCGCGCCGAGCCGGACGCGAGCGCGGAAGACCAAGCCCATCGCGGATCTCCAGCGGAGGATTCGGCAGACCATATCGCCGGCGCCGGCGGCCCGCAATCGATGCCGCGGCGCGCGCGGGCGCTATGATCCGGCGCCGAGCCGAATGCTTCCGGAGCCTGCGCGATGAGTTCCCGCCCACGCGAGTTTCCCGCGGTGCATCTGCGCGTCGACCTCGCGCACGGCGTGCGCTTCGGCCCGGGCAAGGCCGACCTGCTCGAGGGCATCGAGGCGGTCGGCTCGATCGCCGGTGCCGGTCGCCGGCTGCGCATGAGCTACAAGCGCGCGTGGGAGCTCGTCGGCGAGTTGAACCGCTGCTTCGACGCGCCGCTCGTCGACGCGAGCAAGGGCGGCAGCGGCGGCGGCGGCGCGCGCTTGACGCCGCTCGGCCGCCGGCTGCTGCGCAGCTATCGTGCGATGGAAGCGGCGACCTACGGCGCGATCGCCGGCGAGATCGCGAACCTGCGCCGGCACGCGCAGGGACGCGCCGGCGACGCGTGACGTCGTGTCGCACCGCGTTGCGGCGGTGCGACGCTTACGATATTTTCACTCGGACATATCGAGGCGCCGCCGCGCGCGGCCGACCCAGGGGAGTTCTTCCGATGAAATCCGCTCGCGCGGCGACCGCCGCTTGCCTACTCGTGCTCGTCGCATCCGTCGACGCGCTCGGCGCCGACGCCGCACCCGGCGACACGCCGGAGCCGCTCGGCGTCGTCGAGGTCGTCGGTTCGACCGAGCAGAGCCTGCCGCCCGGCGCCGACGCGCTCGACATCGACACGATCAAGCAGCAGGACCGGCGCAACGTCGCCGAGGCGCTCGACCTGCTGCCCGGCGTCGCGCGTCAGAACGTCGGCCAGCGCCGCGACACGCTGATCAACCTACGCGGCTTCGACAGCCGCGAGGTCACGCTCTACGTCGACGGGGTGCCGGTCTACGTGCCGTACGACGGCAACCTCGATCTCGCCCGCTTCGGCGTCGAGGACCTGTCGCAGATCGTCGTGACGAAAGGCTTGACCTCGGTGCTGTACGGCCCGAACGCGCTCGGCGGCAGCATCAACCTCGTCACGCGGCGCCCGCAGCAGGCGCTCGAGGGCCGCGCCTACGCGGGCTTCGACGCCGATCGCTCCGGCGACGTGCCGACCTGGCGCGCCGGCGGCCACGCCGGCACGAACCAGGGCGACTGGTACGCGCAGGCGTCCGTGTCGTGGCAGGACGCCGACTACTACGAGCTGCCGTCGGGCTATCCGCATTCGACGAACCAGCCCGGCGACCGCCGTGCGAACTCGGCGAGCCGCGACCTGAACCTGTCGGCGAAGCTCGGCTGGACGCCGAACGCGACCGACGAGTACGCGATCGGCATCTATCACGTCGACGACGACAAGCAGACGCCGCCGTACGCCGGCCACGCGCCCGGCGTGCAGGCGCGCTTCTGGCGCTGGCCGTACTGGGACAAGGACGGCGTCTACCTGATCACGCGCACGCGCATCACCGACTCGTCGGACCTCCGCGTGCGCGCGTACTACGACACGTTCCAGAACGAGCTCGACTCGTACGACGACGCGACCTACACGACGATCACGCGCCCGTACGCGTTCGAGAGCACCTACGACGACCACACCTACGGCGTCAGCGCCGACTACGAGCAGCGCTGGTCGGAAAGCCAGATCACGCGCGTCGCGGTGCACGCGAAGCAGGACTTCCACCGCGAGACCGACGCGGCCGGTTCGCCGCCGGAGCAGTTCAAGGACCGCACGTTCTCGGCCGGCGTCGAGCACGAATGGCGCGTCGCGCCGGCGTGGACGATCACGCCCGGCGTGTCGTGGAACCTGCTGCAGGCGCAGCGCGCGGACAACCTGATCGGCGTGACGATCGTGCCGTTCTCGGTCGGCAGCGACGTCGCGTTCAACAGCCAGCTCGTCGCCGCCTGGCAGGCGACCGACACGATGCAGGTCTACGCCGGCGGGAGCCGCAAGACGCGCTTCCCGACGCTGAAGGACCGCTATTCGTACCGGCTCGGCACCGCGATCCCGAACGCGGAGCTGAA
>DASWOS010000396.1:0-3518 GCA_036398645.1 Dokdonella sp.
GCATGCGCGCGAGGCGGCGCCGTGATCGCGGCGTGGTGGCAGTCGCTCGCGCCGGGCGAGCGGCGCACGCTCGGCGTCGGCGCGGTCGTCGCCGTGTTGCTGCTCGGCTGGGCGCTGATCTGGCATCCGCTCGCGACGAAGCGCGCCGAGCTCGAGCGCACGCTCGACGAGCGGCGCCGCGATTTCGCCTACGTCAGCGCCGGCGCGGCCGAGGTCGAGCGGCTGCGCGCGGCCGGCGCGCATTCGCGCGCCGACCGGCAGGGACGCTCGCTGCTCGCGCTCGCCGATGCGACCGCGCGCGGCGGCGGCCTCGAGCCCGCGCTGAAGCGCGTCGAGCCGGCCGGTGCGCGCAGCGTGCGCGTCAGCTTCGAGGCGGTGCGCTTCGACGCGCTGATCGGCTGGATCGAGGCGCTCTCGCGCGACTACGGCGTCGAGGCGAGCGATCTCTCCGCCGAGCGCGCCGACGGCATCGGCATTGTCGACGCGCGCGTGACGCTCGAGGACGCACCGTGACGGGCGAGGTTTGATCCGGCCTCGGCCGGCGTGCTATTAGCGCCGTGACGACGCTCGCGCTGCGCGCGGCGCCGGCGCGGCATCCGCGGATCGAGGCCGGCGCGCTCGTCTCGATCGGTGCCGGAGCGGCTCGGCCGCGCCGGCGCCATTGGCTTGAGAGAGGACGATGCGTCCGGCGAAGACACTGCTGCTCCTGCTCGCGCTCGCGCTGATCGCGGGCGGTCTGTTCGTCTGGTGGATGCCGGCGGAGCTCGCCTATCGGTACGGCGGCCGCTATCTCGGCGCGGCGACGCTGACCGGTTTGCGCGGCACGCTGTGGGACGGTCATGCCGACGGCGTCAGCGTGCTCGGGCGCGATCTCGGCGAGCTCGACTGGCACGCGCGCAAGGGACCGTTGCTGCGCGGCCGGCTCGTCGCCGACGTGCGCGTCAAGGGCGCCGACGTCGACGTCGCCGGCGCGGTCACGCGCGAGGCCGACGGCTCGCTGCTCGCGCACGACCTGCGCTTCAGCGTGCCGGCCGAAATTCTCGCGCCGGTGCTCGATCTCGGCGGCGCGCGCCTGCTCGGCACGATCGACGGCGTGGTCGGCCAGGCGCGCTTCGCGACGACCGCGCTCAGCGACGTCAGCGGCAGCGCGCGCTGGAGCGGCGCCGGCGTGTCCGGCCAGCGCACGCTGACCGTGTCGGACCTGCTCGCCGATTTCGCCTCGCGCCCCGACGGCAGCGTCGGCGGCAGCGTGCGCGACGACGGCCGCGGCGAGCTCGTCGTCGACGGCACGTTCACGGTGACGTTCGCCGGCTTCGACGCGCAGGCGACGCTCGCCGCGCGCGACCGCGCCGGCCCGCTCGCCGAAAGCCTGCGCTCGATCGGCGAGCCGCAGGCGGACGGCACGACGCGGATCGTCGTGCACGGACGCACGCTGAACGCCCTTTGAGCCGCGCGCCGACCGCGCCGTTCCTCGCCCGCGCGCTCGCCGCCGCGCAGCGCGCGGCCGACGCGGCCGAAGCGGTCGTCGCGCCGCGCTGGCACGCGCGCGACTTCGCGGTCGAGACGAAGGCCGACGCGACGCCGGTGACCGAGGCCGACCGCGAGGCCGAAGCCGCGATCAAGCGCGTGCTGCGCGAGACGTTCCCGCAGCACGCGTACTACGGCGAGGAGGAAGGCCGCGAGGGCGACGGCGAGTTCCTCTGGCTGATCGATCCGATCGACGGCACGAAGGCGTTCGTGCGCGGCTATCCGTTCTTCTCGACGCAGATCGCGCTGATGCACGCGGGCGAGCTCGTGCTCGGCGTGTCCGCGGCCGGCGCCTACGGCGAGCGCGCCTGGGCCGTGCGCGGCGGCGGCGCGTTCCTGCGCGGTCGCGACGGCGCGACGCGGCCGCTGCGCGTCGCCGCGACCGCGGCGTTCGGCGCGGAGACCGCGATCTCGACCGGCAACCTGAAGTCGCTGGCCGGCGACGCGCGCTGGCAGGTGCTCGCCGACCTCGTGCGCCGCGTCGGCCGCGTGCGCGGCTACGGCGACTTCCTGCACTACCACCTGCTCGCCGCCGGCGCGATCGATCTCGTCGTCGAGTCGGACCTGAACATCCTCGACGTCGCCGCGCTCGTCGTCGTCGTGCGCGAGGCGGGCGGCACGTTCACCGACCTCGACGGCGGCGCGGTCGGCCTCGCCACGCGCAGCGCGCTCGCCGGCACGCCGGCGCTGCACGCGCAGGCGCTCGCCGCGTTCGCGCGCGCGCCGCGCTGAAGCCGGGCGCGCGGCGGCGCGGCCGCAGCGTTTACAATCGGTGCATGCCGAAAGCGCCGATCATCCACGCGACGCGCAGCGTCAAGTCCAGCCGGTTCCTGCACGCCGAGCAGGTCGACCTCGAATTCTCGAACGGGCAGAAGCGCACGTTCGAGCGCCTGCGCAGTTCCGGCCTCGGCGCGGTCATCATCGTGCCGATGCGCGACGACGACACCGCGCTGCTCGTGAGCGAGTACGCGGTCGGCACCGACCGCTACGAGCTCGGCCTGCCGAAGGGCCGGCTCGATCGCGACGAGACCGTCGAGCAGGGCGCGAACCGCGAGCTCAAGGAGGAGGTCGGCTACGGCGCGCGCGAGCTGCACGTGCTCGCGAACCTGTCGCTGTCGCCGGCCTACATGACCTCGATGACGCACGTCGTGCTCGCGCGCGACCTGTATCCGGAACGGCTCGTCGGCGACGAGCCGGAGCAGCTCGAGGTCGTGCCGTGGAAGCTGTCGGAGCTGCACCGCCTGCTCGAACGGCCCGACGTGACCGAAGGCCGCTCGATCGCGGCGCTGTTCATCGCGCGCGAATACCTCGCCGGCCGCTACCGGCCGCAGCCGTGAGCGCGGACCTCGCGCGCCTCGCGCGCGCAGCCGGCGACATCGCCGCGCGCGCGGCCGAGGCGATCCTCGAGGTCTACGAGTCCGACTTCGCCGTCGCGCAGAAGGACGATCGCTCGCCGCTGACCGCGGCCGATCTCGCCGCGCACCGGCTGATCGTCGCCGCGCTCGGCGAGCTGACGCCGGCGTGGCCGGTGCTGTCGGAGGAATCCGCCGACGTCGCCTGGAGCGAGCGCTCGCGCTGGTCGCGCTACTGGCTGGTCGACCCGCTCGACGGCACGCGCGAGTTCGTCAAGCGCAACGGCGAGTTCACGGTCAACATCGCGCTGATCGACGCGCACCGGCCCGTGCTCGGCGTCGAGCAGCGGCCGGTCGGCGGCGAGCTCGCCTGCGCCTGGGACGGCGGCGGCGCGTGTCTGGCGCAGTCGGCCGGCGCGCCGCCGCGCCGCATCGCGGCCCGCGCGCGTCCGTCGCCGCTGGTCGTCGCCGGCAGCCGCTCGCACGCGTCGGCGGACGAGAGCGCGCTGATCGCGCGGCTCGGCGCGAGCGTGAAGCTGCCGCTCGGCTCGTCGCTGAAGTTCCTGCGCATCGCCGCCGCCGAAGCCGACCTGTACGTGCGGCTCGGCGCGACCTCGGAATGGGATACCGCGGCCGGCC
>DASWOS010000397.1:0-10314 GCA_036398645.1 Dokdonella sp.
CAGCCGGGTCGGCACCGGCAATCAGGCCAGACAGCGCGTGGCCGAGGCCGGCGCCCACCGCGAGCGCCGGCGAGAAGATGCCGCCAGGGATGCCGGCCCAGTACGACAGCGTGTTCGCGATGAATTTCATCAGACCGAACGCGCTCGCGGGAGCGCGCGCCGACTGCAGCAGCGCGTGCGCTTGCGCGTAGCCGGTGCCGTAGACCGCGCTGCCACTCGCCGCGCCGAGCAGCGCGAGCGTGAGTCCGCACGCCGCGGCGAAGCGAATCGGGGTGCGCGCGCGCAGAGCGGCGACGCGCGCGAGCGGTCCGCGCTCGTCGAGCAGGATCAGGCGTGCGAACAAGCCGCCGCCGAGCCCGCCACAGACGCCGCAGAGTAGAAGCGCGAGTATGCTGGCGCCGAGCGGCAGTGCCGCGTCGACGGTGCCGAAGTACGCGTAGTCGCCGAGCACCGCGAGCGAGATCGCGCCGGCGAAGATGACCGCGGTCAGCAGCAGGCCGCTGAAGCGGTGCTCGTAGGTGCCGGCGAGCTCCTCGATCGCGAACATGACACCGGCGAGCGGCGTGTTGAACGCGGCGGCGATGCCGGCGCCGCCGCCCGCGAGAATGAAGCGCGACAGCATCTTCGGATCGTCGAAGCCGAACGCGCGTCCGAGGTTGTACATGAGCCCGGCGCCGACGTGCACGGTCGGCCCCTCGCGTCCGACCGAGGCTCCACCGGCGAGCGCGAGCAGCGTCAACAGCATCTTGCCGAGCGCGACCGGCAGCGCGAGCTGGCTGCGACGGAAGTGCGCATCCTCGATCTCGAGTGCGGCCAGCACCTGCGGGATGCCGCTGCCGCGCGTCGCGCGCAACGCGCCTTGTGTCGCCCACGCCAGCGTCGCGAACATGAGCGGCGTGACCAGCAGCGGCAGCCATGGTGAGAGCGCAAGCAGGCGTTCGAAGCCAGCGTAGGCGAGGTCGCTCGCGCGCGCGAACACGATCGCGGCGACGCCGACGAGCACGCCGCCGCTCCAGAGCGCGATGCGGCGCCGCCATTGTGATGGGGCGAGCAGCGGATGCGCACCGAGCGCGCGCAGCCGTTCGGCGAGCGGCTCGAAACGCGGCAGGCGAGGCATCGGCGGATTATCGCAGCCGCGCGCGCGCCGCGCCTCTCTCCCGCAGCAGCCGGCTCCGGCCGCGGTCGCCGCGGCGGCCGCGCACCGGCCGTGCGCATTCGTCGCTGAAATCGCGACCGCCGCCGGTCGCGCGCGGCGAACCGCCCGCGCTGGCAATGCCGGCGACGCCCGGCTAGCCTTCGCGCGCCCCGCCGGAGCGAATCGATGAGCGAACGCCTGCTGAGAGCCGAGCGCGCCTGGACGCCGCGCGGCTGGGAAACCGACGCCGTGTTCGACGTCGGCGACGGCCGCCTGCATCGGCGCACGGACGCGGCGGCGCATTCCGGCGCGGCCGCGGCGAGCCTGCGCGGCCGCGTCGTGCCGGGCCTGCCGAACCTGCACTCGCACGCGTTCCAGCGTGCGATGGCCGGCCTGGCCGAGCGGCGGTCGCTCGACGGCGCACGCGGCGCGGCAGCGCCGTCGGCCGGCTCGCGCGATCGCGCGGCGCCGGCGGATCACGACAGCTTCTGGACCTGGCGCGAGGTCATGTACGCGTTCGCCTCGCGCATCGGACCGGACGAGCTGCAGGCGATCGCCGCGCAGCTCTACGTCGAGATGCTGAAGGCCGGCTACGTGCAGGTGTGCGAGTTCCATTACCTGCACCATCGTCCGGACGGCACGCCGTACGCGGAGCCGGCGGCGATGTCGCTCGCGCTCGTCGAGGCCGCGCGCGAGGCCGGCATCGGCTTGACGCTGCTGCCGACGCTGTACATGACCGGCGGCTTCGACGGCCGCGCGCTCGGCGAGCGTCAGCGGCGCTTCGGCCACGACGTCGACGCGTACCTGCGTCTCGTCGAGCGGCTGCGCGCGCTCGAATCGCCGCGGCTGCGCGTCGGCATCGCGCTGCATTCGCTGCGCGCGGTACCGGCCGACGCGATGCGCGCGGTGCTCGATTCCGGCCTCGCGCGCGACCGCCCGGTCCACGTCCACGTCGCCGAGCAGATCGGCGAGGTGCAGGACTGCCTCGCGCTGCGCGACGCGCGTCCGGTCGAATGGCTGCTCGACCACGCCGCGGTCGACGCGCGCTGGTGCCTCGTGCACGCCACGCACATGACCGACGCGGAGACGCGCCGGCTCGCCGCGAGCGGCGCGGTCGCCGGCCTCTGCCCGACGACCGAGGCGAACCTCGGCGACGGCCTGTTCCCGCTGCGTACGTACCTCGACGCCGGCGGCGCGCTCGGCGTCGGCTCGGACTCGCAGATCTCGGTGTCGCCGGTCGAGGAGCTGCGCTGGCTCGAATACGGCCAGCGCCTCGCCGCGCGCCGGCGCAACGTCGCCGCGTCGGCGGCGACGCCGAGCACCGGCGAGACGCTGCTCGCGCTCGCGCTCGACGGCGGCCGCCGCGCGGCCGGGCTCGGCGACGCCGGCCTGCCGCGCGCGGACCTGCTCGTGCTCGACGACGACTCGCCGCTGCTCGCCGCGTGCGGCGACGCGAACGCGATCGACGCGTGGATCTTCGCCGGCAACGCGAACCTCGTGCGCGACGTCTACGTCGCCGGCGAGCGCGTCGTCGACGATTTCCGCCATCGCGACGAGGCGCGCATCGCGGCGCGCTATCGCGACGTCGCCGCGCGGCTCGCGGCCGCGGCCTGAGCCGGCGCGTTCAGCCGCTCGCGCAGGAAATCGGCGAACACGCGCAGCTTCGGTGCGAGCTGCGCGCGGCTCGGGTAGTAGAGATAGAAGCCGTCGTACGGCGGCAGGTACGCGTCGAGCACGCCGACCAGCGCGCCGCTCGCGAGGTGCGCGCGCACGAGCGGCTCCATCGCGTGAATCAGGCCGACGCCTTCGAGCGCCGCGCGCACCGACAGCGCGTTGTCGTTGCTGACGAGGTTGCCCTCGACGTCGAACTCGTGCCAGCGGCCGTGCTCGCAGAACTCCCAGCGATAGACCGCGCCGGTGCTCGAGAAGCGGAAGCGCACGCAGTTGTGCGCGCGCAGGTCGCGCGGATGGCGCGGCACGCCGCGCCGCGCGAAGTAGGCCGGCGCGCCGACGACGACGGAGCGCTGCGGGCCGCCGAGCGGCAGCGCGATCATGTCGCGCTGGACCTTCTCGCCGAGGCGGATGCCGGCGTCGAGGCCCTCGCCGACGAGGTCGTTGATCGCGCTGTCGACGCGCACGTCGAGGCGCACGTCCGGATACGCGGCGAGGAACGCGGCGAGATGCGGCTCGAGCAGCGCCGACGCGACGACCTGCGGCACCGTGATGCGCAGCGTGCCGGTCGGCCGCGCGCGCTGGTCGCGCAGCGCGTCGACGGCCGCGTCGATGTCGACGAGCGCGGGCTCGACGCGCGCGAGCAGGCCGGCGCCGGCTTCGGTCAGGCCGACGCGCCGCGTCGTGCGGTTCAGCAGGCGCACGCCGAGCCGCGTCTCGAGCGCGCGCACGGTCTGCGACAGCGCCGACGGCGAGACGCCGAGTTCGCCCGCCGCGCGCGTGAAGCTGCCGTGCGCGGCGATGCGCGCGAACGCGAGCAGGGCGGGCAGCTGGCCCGGTTCGATTGTGAAGGTGGGCTTCATGGTGCTTGCGGATCGTCGGGGTTTTTCCTCGCCCGCGCAACGCGCAGCATGGTCGCCGTCGATTCATCCGAATCCGGAGCACGGCCATGTCCCAACCCCTCGAGAACCGCATCGCGCTCGTCACCGGCGCGTCATCGGGCATCGGCGAGGCGACCGCGCTCGCGCTCGCCGAAGCCGGCGCGAAGGTCGCGATCGCCGCGCGCCGCCGCGACCGTCTCGATGCGCTCGCCGCGCGACTCGCGCCGCTCGGCGCCGAGCCGCTCGTGCTGCCGGCGGACCTGCTCGACGAGCGCGAGGCGCAGCGCATCGTCGCCGACACCGAGGCGCGCTACGGTCGCCTCGACATCCTCGTCAACAACGCCGGCGTCATGTACCTCGAGCCGGTCGTCGACGCGGACCTCGGGCGCTGGCGGCGCATGATCGAGCTGAACCTGCTCAGCCTGATCGCGTCTACGCAGGCGGCCGTGCGCGGCATGCGCGCGCGGCGCGACGGCCACGTCGTCAACATCGCGTCGACCGCCGGCCGCGTCGCCAGCGTGAACGGCGCCGCGTACTCGGCGACGAAGTTCGGCGTCGTCGCGTTCACCGAGGCGCTGCGCAAGGAGGTCTACCAGGACCGCGTGCGCGTCAGCGTCGTCGAGCCCGGCCTCGTCGCGACGGAGCTGCGCGAGCACATCGGCGACCCGGCCGTGAAGGACATGATCAACGCCTGGGCCGACAGCCTGCGCCAGCTGCAGCCGGACGACATCGCCGACGCGATCGTGTTCTGCGTGACGCGGCCGCCGCACGTCGCGGTCAACGAGATCTTGATCCGTCCGACCGACCAGGAGCGCTGACGGTCGCCGACGGAAGCGCGAAAGGAGCACACCCATGAAGATCCGTACCCTCGGCAGCCACGGCCCGCGCGTCTCCGCGATCGGCCTCGGCTGCATGGGACTGTCGCACGCGTATTCGACGAACCGGCCGGAGCACGCCGACGGCGTCGCGCTGGTGCGTCGCGCGATCGAGCTCGGCGTCACGTTCGTCGACACCGCCGACATCTACGGTCCGGAGACGAACGAACGGCTCGTCGGCGAGGCGATCGCCGGCGTGCGCGATGCGATCGTGCTCGCGACCAAGTTCGGCTTCCGCTACGACGGCGGCGGCGTGTCCGGCATCGGCGGCGGCCGCATCGACGGAACGCCGGGCTACGTGCAGCGCGCCTGCGAGGCGTCGCTCGTGCGGCTCGGCGTCGATCACGTCGATCTGTACTACCTGCATCGCGTCGACCCGGACGTGCCGATCGAGGACACGGTCGGCGCGATGGCGCGGCTCGTCGAGCAGGGCAAGGTGCGCTGGCTCGGGCTCTCCGAAGCCTCGGCCGCGACGATCCGGCGGGCGCATGCGGTGCATCCGATCGCGGCGGTGCAGAGCGAGTATTCGCTGTGGAGCCGCGATCCGGAGGACGAGGTGCTGCCGGCCTGCCGCGAGCTCGGCATCGGCTTCGTGCCGTTCAGCCCGCTCGGACGCGGCTTCCTCGCCGGCAAGTTCCGCTCGATCGACGATCTCGCCGCGGACGACTGGCGGCGCGGCTCGCCGCGCTTCCAAGGCGACAACTTCGCGAAGAACCTCGCGCTCGTCGACGCGATCGAGGACCTCGCTGCCGAGAAGGACTGCACGCCGGCGCAGCTCGCGCTGGCCTGGCTGCTCGCCCAGGATCGTCATCTCGCGCCGATTCCGGGCACGACGAGCCTCGCGCGCCTCGAGGAGAACATCGCCGCGTCCGAGATCGAGCTGTCCGACGCGGAGCTCGCCGCGATCGACGCGATCGCGCCGAAGGGCGTCGCCGCCGGCGCGCGCTACACCGAGGCCGGCCTGCGCGAGGTCGGACGCTGACGCGCGACGACCGGCGCGGTGGCTACGGCCGCGGATCGCGCAGCATCGGCGCGACCGCGGCGTAGTCGCCGTCGTTCGGCGCCGGCCGCACGCCGAGCAGGTGCGCGAGCAGCGGGTAGACGTCGACGTTGTCGAACTCCGGCACGACGAGGCCGCGGCGAAACGACGGCCCGTGCGCGACGAACAATGCGCGCATCGCCGGGTCCGCATTGTCGTAGCCGTGCTCGCCCTGCGAATAGTGGCCGCCGCCGTCGTCGAAGCCGTGCGAGGTCACGATGCCGCCGTCGTCGGCCGCGCAGATCAGCGGCGGAATGCGCGGATTGCGGCCGTAGACGAGGCGCGCCGGCACGTCCTGCTTGCGCCAGCAGCGCATGTGCGCATGCGGCGCGAGCAGCGCGCGTTCGGCCACGGCCGCGCGTGCGCCGCGCGGCGCGATGCCGGCGACCGTGCCGTAATTGACCACGTCGACGTCGGCGAGCGGCACGACGTCGTCGAGATACGTGCGCAGCGGCGCCGCGGTCTTCGTCATGCCGTGGTCGGACACGACGACGAGGTCGGTACGCTCGCTCAGGCCGCGGCGCGCGAGGCCCGCGACGAGCCGCGCGAGCGCGGTGTCGATCGCGCGCAGCGCGGCGTCGACCTCGGCCGAGTCGGGGCCGGCCTCGTGTCCGGCGTGGTCGACCTGCTCGAAGTACAGCGTGTAGAACCGCGCGCGCCGCGGCGGCGGCTCGTCGATCCATTCGAGCAGCTGGTCGACGCGTCGCTCCGGCGCGAGCGAGGCGTCGAACCGGCGCCAATGGCTCGGGCGCACGCCGCCGATCGCGACGTCGGAGCCGGGCCAGAACATCGTCGCCGCGTGCACGCCCTGACGCTCGGCGCCGACCCAGATCGGCTCGCCGCCCCACCAGCGCGGATCCTGGACCGTGTTCGCGTCCTTGTAGACGAACGTCGCGCCGATCTGCGCATCGCGGATCCGGTTGTTCACGATGCCGTGGTGGTCCGGATAGAGCCCGGTCACGAGCGTGTAGTGGTTCGGGAACGTCAGCGTCGGGAACGCCGGCTTCAGCGCGCGGGCGCGCACGCCGTCGGCGGCGAGCGCGGCGAGCGTCGGCGTCAGGCCGCGGTCGAGATAGTCGGCGCGGAAGCCGTCGATCGAGATCAGCACGACCGCCGACGCGCGCGGCGGCGGCGGCCGCTGCGGCCGCGTCGGCGCCGCGCAGGCGGCGAGGACGAGAAGGCAGGCGGCGAGGACGACGGCACGGCAGCGTTTCGGCATCGGCGGCTCCGGGCGGACCGGAGCGTATCCTCGCCGAAAGCGATGACGGTTTTCGACCTCGGCGCGGCCGAACGTCCGAGCGGCCGCGCCTCGGCTACGCGGAGCGCGCGGGTTCGGCGTCGATGCGTCCGTCGATCGACGCGACGGCCGGCTCGGCGACGTAGCGGCCGCCGCGCGCCTCGGTGAAGTTGCGGTACGTCTCGAGCAGGCCGCCGTAGACGTGCAGCGTCACGGCCGGTCGCCGCGGCGACAAGTTCGCGCAGCGATGTGCGTGCCCGTGCGTACCGAGGAACGCGCAGGATTGGCCTTCCTCGAGCAGCGTCGTACCGACGAAGCGCGGCTGCACGTCGCCGTGCGCGTCGGCGACGAGCTCGTAGTCCTCGACGCCGAGCGCGCCCTGCAGCACCATCTCGATGCCCCAGAGGCCGGCGTGGTCGTGGATCGGCGTCGAATGGCCGGCCGGCCAGACCATGATCAGGCCGGTGTAGCGACCGTCGCGCTCGCGCTCGTACTGCCAGCGCGTGAACTCGCGCGGATGTCGGTCGCAGAGCGCGCGCAACGCGCGGCGGTCCTTCGGCGAATACCAGACCGCCTCGCGCAGCCCGCGGTGCACGCGCTCGAGCGAGAACTCCGGCGCGTCGAGGCAGGTCGCCATGTAGTCGCGGACGCTGCGCGTGACATCGAGATCGATCGGCAACATGCGCAGCGGCCCCCCGGTGGCGTTCGCGCCGACTGCACCACAGCCGCCGTTAAGCTGCCGCTAAGAATTTCTGGCAATGGCATCGAGCGCGCGCACGGGCGCGAGGAACTACTCGAAGATAATCGTGTAACAAGTTAATTTCGAACAAGGATCGTCGATGTCGGCGTAAGGGGCGTGGCGGCTTCCGCGCGGTTCGTCGCGGGTGAGGTCGATTGGCGATCGTGCCGCCGCGACGCGCGCTCCGGCGGAAGGCCGCACCGTCGCGATGCGGCCGAGAAGCTCGCCGGCCTCACGGGCTCGGCGCGTAGAAGTAGGCCTGCCCGTAGTTTTCCGCGTATCGAGCGCCGACGAGCACGCTGTCGGCGGACACGGCGACCGCGCCGCCGAAGAACGCACCGCTCGCGGCGTCGCTCGCGGTCAGCTCGTACTGCTGCGACCAGCCGCCCGTGCCCGAGACGAACACGTACGCCGCGCCGTCGTCGAGCGATGCCGAGGGCGCGCCGATCACGGCCACCGTGCCCGCGATCGCCACGGACCAGCCGAAGTTGCCGCCGCCGTCGCTCGCGAAAAGCTCCTGCTGCTGAGCCCAGGCCGTTCCCGAATTCGAGAACACGTAGGCGGCGCCGTGGCCGCCGGCGTTCCAGGCGCCGACGATCGCGGTGGCGGCGTCGATGCCGACCGAAACGCCGAAATACTGCGCCTCCACGCCGTCGCTCGCGACCAGCTTCTGCGCCTGCGACCACGGATGGCTCGTGCAGATGAGCGTGCATCGCTTGAATGCGTAGGCGGCGCCGGTGCGCTGCCCGCCGACGCTCGCGAGCTGCGCGCCGACGATCGCTTGCCCGCCGGAAATCGCCACCGACGTGCCGAACTGGTCGGAATTGCCGCCGTCCGCGGCAGTCAGCTTCTGCTGAAAAGAGAAGCCGGTCGATCCGTGCACGAATACGTATGCCGCGCCTTGCTCCGCGTTCGTTCCGACCGAGGCGAGCCACGCGCCGACGACGATCTGGTCTCCGGAAATCGCGACCGAATTTCCGAACGCGTCACCGTCGGCTCCGTCCGGAGCGGTCAGCACCTGCGTCTGGACCCAGCTCGTTCCGGATTTCTGATAGACGTACGCGGCGCCCGGAGCGATCGTGCCGACCTGAGTATCGGGTGCGCCGACGACGATCGTGTCCGCGTCGACCGCGACGGCCCGGCCGAAGAGGTCGGCACCGCTCGGATGCAGGTCCTGCACGTTCTGCCAGAGGCACGTCGACGGCGTGCACGTGCTGGTGTTGCGTGTGTAGACGTACGCGTGTCCTTCGGCAAACGGCGCACCGACGACGGCGACGTCGGCGGCGATGGCCACCGACGTGCCGAACGTCGGAACGCCCGACTGCGACACGATCTGCTCGGTCCACGTGGTGCCGTCGGTTTGCGCCGGCTCGGCGGCTAGGGCCGATGCGCCCGCGACGATTCCGAACAGCGTGGTCGCGAGCGGTGCGATGCGCGATGACGAGATGATTGGCATTAAAGGCTCCAATGTGAATTTGCTATCGAATTAACCCCAGCGCTTTGTATAGAAAATCGTATTCGGACTCGAAACCGTGACGCAGGTAGTCGCTTAACATGTGTATGGACGCCGCCGCGTCCGACGATCGCGTCGGCAGACGTGCGGCGCCGGAGCCGCCGATCCGCAACGCGGCGACAGCCGCCAATCCGGCGAACGCGGCCTCCGACGCGGCGATCCGGGTGCGACGCACACGCCGGCGCGGAGGCCGCGACACGCACCGCGGCGCGACGTGCACGCCGAGCGCGCCGAGCGCGCCGAGCGCGACCGTGCGTCCGATCCCGCCGTAGACGAGCGGCGCCTGTCGTGTGCCGAGATGTCGTCCGCCCACGTTCGGCGTACCGCCGCGATGCCGTCGAGACCGCGGCAGGCCGCAAACAGGTCGATCGGCGGCGGTCCGTGCGGACCGTGGGACGCGCCGACGCTGCCGCGATCGAGTGCGCCGCCGTCGGCGGGATTGCCGTTTCGCGGCGTTCTGCTAGTTTTGAGCGTCTTTACGTCCGGAGGTCCCGATGGCGTTGTTCGAGCCGCTGACGATCGGCAGCGTGACGCTGCGCAACCGCATCGCGGTTTCGCCGATGTGCGAGTACTCGGCCGTCGACGGCCTGCCCAACGACTGGCATCTCGTCCATCTCGGCAGCCGCGCGGTCGGCGGTGCCGCGCTCGTGCTGACCGAGGCGACCGCCGTCTCGCCGGAAGGACGCATCTCGCTCGCCGACACCGGCCTCTGGGACGACGCGCAGGCCGAGGCGTGGGCGCGCATCGTCGCGTTCGTGCGCTCGCAAGGCGCGGTGCCGGGTGTGCAGCTCGCGCACGCGGGCCGCAAGGCGAGCACGGACGCGCCGTGGCGCGGCGGCCGTCCGCTCGACGCCGCGCACGGCGCGTGGACTCCGCTCGCGCCGAGCGCGATCGCGTTCGCCGCCGGCTATCCGCAGCCGGCCGCGCTCGACCACGCCGGCATCGAGAAGATCGTCGCCGACTTCCGCGCCGCGGCCGTGCGCGCGACCGCGGCCGGTTTCGAGCTCGTCGAGATCCACGCCGCGCACGGCTACCTGCTGCACGAGTTCCTGTCGCCGCTGTCGAACCGGCGCGACGACGCCTACGGCGGCACGCTCGCGAACCGCGCGCGCGTGCTGCGCGAGATCGTCGCCGCGGTACGCGAAGTCTGGCCGCCGCCGGCGCCGCTGTTCGTGCGCGTGTCGGCCACCGACTGGGTGCCCGGCGGCTGGGACATCGAGGGCA
>DASWOS010000398.1:0-6700 GCA_036398645.1 Dokdonella sp.
GGGCCGGCGCCGCATCGGCCGCGGCGATGCGGCGCGGCGCCGGCGAGCGCCGCGCCTGCGTCGAGCGCCGCGAAGCCGGTCGCGGCGCGGCCACGCTAGCGCCGGCGCGACGCGTCGAGCGCCGCGGCGGCACGGACCAGCGCGACGAACGCGGCCTCGTCGATCGCGTCGCCCTCGCGGACGTCGATCGCGCGCCGCGTGCCTCCGTCGAGGCTCGCATTGAGCAGGCGCGACGGATCGTCGGGCCGCGCGCCGTGCGCGAAGCTCGTCTTCACGTGGCTCGCGTAGGTCTCGCCGGTGCAGAGCATGCCGTCGCTATGCCAGACCGGAACGCCGCGCCACTTCCATTCCTCGACGACGTCCGGCACCGTGCGCCGATGAGCGCGCAGCCGCGCGAGCGTCTCGCCGCGCCAGTCGCCGCGCGCGGCGATCGCCGCGCCGATCCGCCGCGAAGGCGATGCGGACGTTCGCGTCGCGTTCGCGGCGGCCGTCGTCTTCGTCGCGGTCGACTTCGTTCTCGCGCTCATCGTCGCTGGCCCGTCGATGCTGTGGAGCGGCCGTGAAGCCGCGTCTTCGCCCGCTCGCTGCGCCGCGGCGTCGGCGGCGAACACGTCGACTCGTCGAATGCGGACGCGAGCTCGCAGCCGGAGCGGCCGGGCGCGACGTGCACGGCGACGAACGTCGAGCGCGCATGTCGCGGCCGCGCACGTCCACCGCCGCGGCGCCTGCGGACGCGCCGCCCCGGCGCTAAATCGCGCAGACGCTGCGCTGCGGCGGGGGGCCGGCCCATCGGCGGATCGTGTCACGGCCCCGCGCCGCGCTCAAGCGGCCGTGCGGTCCGAGCCGACCGCCGCCGGTCGCGGACGCCGGTCCTGCCGCAGCCTACGGCGAGCCGCATGGAGGCCCCCGCCGCACGCTCGCCGCGTCAGCCGAGCCGCATCGACAGCTCGACGTCGTCGCCGACCGGCGTCGACAGATATCCGTTCGCGGGCGCGCGCACGTAGGCGAGATAATCCGGGCTGTAGTCGGCGTTGTCGGCGACGACGAGCGCACCCGGGCGCAGGCGATCTTCGAGCCGGCGCAGGACGTCGGTGTAGAGCGCCTTCGCGCCGTCGAGCAACAACAGATCGACCGTCGCGGGCAGGTCCGCGGCGAGCGTCGCGAGCGCGTCGCCCTCGCGGAGTTCGACGAGGTCGGCGACGCCGCCGGTGGCGAAGTGCTCGCGCGCCTGCGCGGCTTTGCTCGGCTCGAACTCGGTCGTGATCACGCGGCCGCCGCCGTTGTCGCGGAGCGCCGCGGCGAGGTGCAGCGTCGAGATTCCGAACGAGGTGCCGAACTCGACGATCGTGCGCGCGTTCGTGCTGCGCGCGAGCATGTAGAGCAGCCGGCCGGTCTCGCGCGAGACCGGCAGCCACAGATCCTTGAGGCGGCCGTAGAACTCGAGGTACTCGGTCTTGCTGTGCATCAGCCGCGCGAGCTCCTCGCGCGGGAATTCGCTCCATGCGGGGCTCGCCGCCGCGGCGGCCCGTTCGAACAGGCGGTCCAGCAGAGGCGCGAGCGGAGCGGCGGTCAGCGTGGTCATGCGCAGGTCTCCATCGGCGTTGAGCGCCTTGCCGGCGCCCGACTAGAATGTGACGAATTCGTCGCATTCAAGCGTACGGCGAATGCGTCGCCGGCACCATTCGCATTCCTCCGCTGCCCCGCCCTGTCCGATGCGCGCGCGCCGAACCCCGCAGATCGCCTCGCGAAAACAGCCGAAGCAGGCCCGCTCGACCGAGCTCGTCGCGGCGATCCTCGAGGCCGCGGCTCAGGTTCTGGCCGAGGAAGGTGCGCAGCGCTTCACGACCGCGCGCGTCGCCGAACGCGCCGGCGCGAGCATCGGCTCGGTCTACCAGTACTTCCCGAACAAGGCCGCGATCCTGTTCCGCCTGCAGAGCGACGAATGGCGGCGCACCGGCGAGCTGCTGCACGGCATTCTCGAAGACGCGAGCCGGCCGCCGCTCGCGCGGCTGCGCGCGGTCGTGCATGCGTTCCTGCGCTCGGAATGCGCGGAAGCCGCGATGCGCGGCGCGCTCGCCGACGCCGCGCCGCTCTACCGCGACGCGCCGGAAGCGCGTGCGGCGCATGTGGCCGGCCGCCGCGTGCTCGACGCGTTCATGCGCGAGACGCTGCCCGACGCGACGAGCGCGGCGCGCGCGCTCGCGAGCGACCTGATCGCGACGACGCTCGGCACGGTCGGCAAGCGATTCTCCGAACGCCGGCGCAGCGCCGCCGAGATCGCAGCCTACGCCGATGCGATGGCCGACATGTTCTGCGCCTATCTCGAGCGCGTCGCGCGCCGATGAACGCACCGGCGGCGGCGGCGCAGCGGCGGCATCGGAGCGCGCCCGGGAGCGGTCCTACCCGTCGAAGCCGTCGGCGAAGATCGGCGGCAGGTACGGCGCGAGCCACGCCATCTGCGGCGCGTCGACCGTGAAGTCCTCGCTCGGCTCGAGCGTGAACATGTAGTCGCCCCACCACGGCCCGGCCGCCCACCAGGTCCAGCCGAGCCATGCGTCGGCGTTGTCCCTCAAGTAATCGAGCGCGTTTTCGACCGCGGCCTCGCAATCGGCGTTGTCGGCGCCGGCGAGTTCGGCGAGGAAGCCCTTGAAGCCGTTCGCGCGCAGCCAGCCGGTCACGTCCTCGAGCTGGTCCGGTCCGGTGCCGGGCGCCGCCTGGCAGACCGGGCTGGTTCCGGAGTAGTCCGCGTCGAAGTACTGGTGCAGCTCGAACGCGAAATGATCGCCGCTGTCGGTGATCGCGAGCATCGCGATCGCGTTCGGCGTGCCGTACCAGTCGTCGGACCAGGTCGCCGCGGTCGTCCAGCCGTTGCCGGGCACGAGGATCAGCTGATCCGCGCCGCCGGCGCGGATCGCCGCGATCGCGGCATTCGCCGCGTCGGCCCATTGCTCGGTCGGCAGGTCGTGCGGCTCGTTCATCAGGCCGAACACGACGTGCTCGTTCGCGGCGTAATGCGCGGCGAGCCGCGACCAGAAATCCGCGAACACGGAATCGGGCACGTCGTCGGAGCCGATCGGCTCGCCGTAGTAGCGCGCGTAGTCGTGCGGATCGAGGATCACGCGCATGCCGAGCGCGGATGCGCACGCGACGACCGCGTCGAGGCCGGCGAGATAGTCCGCGTCGAGCGGCGCGCCGGGACTCGGCTGCATGCGCTCCCAGAGGAACGGGACGCGCAGCACGTTCATGCCGCGGCCGTGGAAGTAATCGACCTCCTGCGCGGTCGGCCAGACGTAGTCCACGCCGACCTCGCCCGGCAACGCGCCGCTGCCGAACTCGGCGCCGGACAGGTTCACGCCGCCGAACGAATCGTTCGCCTGCGCGGCCGTCGACGCGGCGAGCGCGGCCAGGAGCACGAGCGAGACGGATGCGCGCATGCGGCGATCTCCACGGAGCGAATGTCGACGGTTACGTCGATTCGCGGTCGCTTCGGACATGCGGCGCGCGGCCGTAGGTGAGCGAGCGAGGATCCGGCACGATCGCTCGCGGCGCCGCGCCGGCGGCGCGGGCGCGACGGCGCGAAGAACAAAGCCGGAACGCCGGCCTCCGGCGCCGAGCGGCGTCCGATCAATAGCCGCGGAAGCGCGGCCCGTACCCGTAGTAGCCGCCGTACGGATCGAAGCCCGGCCCCTTGCTCCGCATCGCATGGATCTGCATGTCGTAGCTCCGACCGCTGTCGGTCTGGCCGCTGATGTCGAGGTCGGCCGCGTTCATCGTGCTCGTGCCGGAGCCCTTCGAATAGCCGACGCCGGTCGTGAAGCTGCCGTGCACCTCCGGCGCGCGGCGCGGTTGGTCGGCACCGCTGTCGATCGCGTCGACGACCGCGTTGTCCGAACTCGCGGCCGGCGCGTCCCGGAGCGGCTGCGCCGGCACCTGCAGTTGCAGCGGCGCCGGCGTCGCGTTCGGGCTCGAGGCCGGTGCCTGCGGCGACGCGGCCGACTGCGCACCGGCGAGAGTCGCGCACAGACACAGCGCGGTGGCAGCGAGCGCGGCGGCGCCCCGAACGGCAAAGACTTTCACGATCGACTCCTGATTCGCTGCGGTCCGCCCGAACGCATCGGACCCTGTCCGCCATTGGACGCCCGCGCCGCATGCAGTTCAAGCGCGAATCGTGGATTTACAACTCGAGCGCCGGCTGCGATTCATGTTCGCCTGAACGCCGTCGGACCCCGCGGACTCGGGCGGCTCGGCGCCGCCGCCGATATCGTCGCGACGCCGATGCGCGCGCCGGCACGCCCGTGCGGCGGCCTCGGATGCGACGTGCGGCTCCCGCGACCGCGACTCGGCGCGCAGGCCGGGGCGGCGCGGCGCCGATGTGGTCGACGGCACCGGCGCTGGCCGTCCGTGCGGTCGAGCTCACGCGCCGCCATCCGACGCCGTGCATGTGCTTCGCGCGTTCGTCGCGCAGCCGCGCCCGCGATCGTCGGCGATGCAGCGGCGCCGCGGCGCGCCCGGCCGCGGCTGGGTTCGTCGTGCGATCGACATCCGACTCGGGCACTATCGGTGCCGCGAGCACAGGGCTGGTGCGAATCCTCCCGTTGCGCTGGCGCTGCGGCCGATCGGAAACGTCGATCCGATCGGTTTTCGGCTGCGGCGACGCCCGATCATCCCGCCACCGCCCGCCGGAAAAGGCGCGCGCTCACACAGGATCTTCCGCCATGAGAAAGCTCGTCGTTGCCGCGTTCATCAGCCTCGACGGCGTCATGCAGGCGCCCGGGGGCCCGGGGGAAGACCCGAGCGGCGGCTTCGCGCACGGCGGCTGGGTCGTGCCGTACGCCGACGGCTCCGGCGAGCCGATGGGCGGCGCGTTCTCGCGCCCGTTCGAGCTGGTGCTCGGACGCCGCACCTACGACATCTTCGCCAGCTACTGGCCGCACGTGCCGCAGGGCTCGCCGATCCGGGATTTCGCCGACCTGCTCAACGGCGCCGCCAAGCACGTCGCCACGCACCGGCCCGACACGCTCGCGTGGCAGAACAGCCGTGCGCTCGGCGCCGACGTCGGCGCGGCGCTGCGCGAGCTCAAGCGCGGCGACGGCCCCGACCTGCTGACGCAGGGAAGCAGCGATCTCGTGCGCCAGTTGCTGGCCACGGACCTCGTCGACGAGCTGCGCCTGCTGATCCATCCGATCCTGCTCGGACGCGGCAAGCGTCTGTTCGACGACCGCTCGCACGCGGCCGCGTTTCAGCTGCAGGAGTCGAACACCTCGCCGCTCGGCGTGTTGAGCGCGCACTACGTGCGCACGGGCGCCGTGCAGACCGGCTCGTTCGCATTGGCGTGAGCGGCGCGCGTGGCGCTCGCGCGCCGCTCACGCGCAGCCGCGGCTCGGAGCCCGAGGATCGCGGCGCCCGGAACCGCGTCGTGTGATCCCGCGCCACGGGCTCGCGCAGCCGACCTGTCGCTCGGCTGCGATCGGCGAGCGTTCAACTGCGTCGGAACTCGGCTGCGCCCGTCGATTGGCGGCGTGGCGCCGGCTGCCGCGCGCGCACCTCGCCGAGTACACTGCGCGCTGCTCGACACTGTGCTCCCGCATGGCCACGCCCGATTGTTCGCTCGGACCCCGGCGCCGCCCGCGCGCCGAACAGCGCGACGAGACGGCGGATACGCGACGCGGCGGACGCGACGCCGCGAAGCCGCAGGCGCCGCCGCGCGAATGAGCGCCGCTTCGCCACGCCCGCCGCAGATCTGGGTCGACGCCGACGCCTGCCCCGGCCCGATCAAGGACATCCTGTTCCGCGCCGCCGAGCGCGCCCAGGTGCAGGTCACGCTGGTCGCCAATCAATGGCTGCGCACGCCCGCGTCGCGCTTCATCCAGGCACTTCAGGTGCAGGGCGGCTTCGACGCCGCCGACGATCTGATCGCCGAGCGCGCCGTTCCCGGCGACCTCGTCGTGACGCAGGACATTCCGCTCGCGTCGCGCGTGCTGTCCAACGGCGCGGACGCCCTGCATCCGCGCGGCGACCGCTTCACCGCCGACAACATCGCCGAGCGACTGTCGGTGCGCAACTTCATGGAAGAACTGCGTGGCGCAGGCGTGCAGACCGGAGGCCCCGCAGCGTTCAACGCGCGCGACCGCCAAGCGTTCGCGAACCAGCTCGATCGCTGGCTGGCGCAGCGGGGTTGACGGCGCTGCGCGGCGACGCGCATGCCGCCGCGCTCGGGCTCGGCTTCTCCGCAACGAACGCGCCGGCGGAAGCTCCCGGAAGGCCGGCCGTAACGCCATCGTGCCACCTCGACACGCACGGTCACTCCGTGCGGCGCCGCCGAACTTTTTTGTCGCCTCGCGTGCCGATTTGGCGTCTAGCACCTACAGTTCGGCGGTATGGCGGGTACAGTACCCGCCGGCAAATCGCGGGGAGAGGTCATGGGTCTTGTTCAGGCGGTGACGGGTTCGGTCGGCGGCGTGCTCGCCGATCAGTGGAAGGACTTCTACACGGTTCCGGACGGATTGCCGCCGACGGCGGCGCTGTTCGCCGCGGTGCCGCGCGGCACGAATGCGGGACGCGGCTCGAATACGCGGGGTTCCTCGAACATCATCACCAACGGCTCTAAGATCGTCGTGCCGGAAGGCTACGGCCTGCTGCTGTTCCAGGACGGCAAGATCACCGGCTTCGCCGCCGAGCCGGGCGGCTACGAATGGCGATC
>DASWOS010000399.1:0-1739 GCA_036398645.1 Dokdonella sp.
CACGTCGAAGCCCATGTCGCGGATCGCCGGCAGCCGCGCGATCACGTCGTCGAACGTGCCGTGGCGCTCGCGCGTGCCGAGCGAGCGCGGGAACAGCTCGTACCAGCTCGCGTAGCGCGCGGCCAGGCGCTCGCATTCGACCGGTACCTTGAACGTGAGCTCGCTCGCCGGCTCGTGCGCGCCGGCCGCGGCCATCGCCGCGCCGAGCGCGGGATCGAGCAGGACGCCGACGCGCTCGTCGGCCGCGGCCGCGGCGAGCCGCTCGGACCACGCGCGCAGCGCCGCGCCGGCCGCGCCGCGCGCGCGCGCCGCGTCGGCGACGAGCCGGCACGCGTCGTCGACGTCGAGCGGCTGCAGCACGCCGGCGGCGCGCTTCTTCTCGAGATCGCGCCGCGCGGTCGCGAATCCGTCGCGCCACGCCTGCACCGTGTATTCGTGGCGGCCGAGCCGCTCGAGCGGGAACTCGGCGGCCCAGCGGTCGTTGCCGAGCTCGCGCATGCGCGTGCGCGACCACGTCTTCGCGTCCGCCGCGCGCCAGAGCAGCTCGACCGCGAGCACGTCGTGGCCGTCGGCGAACGCGTCGACCTCGACGTGCACGCGTTCGCCGAGCGTCCGCTTGACTGCGTAGCGGCCGTCGTCGACGCACGGCGACGGGTTCGCGAGCGCGACGCGCGGCGCGCGCGCGGCCGCGCCGAGCGCGTCGTCGCCGATCGCCGCGAGCACCGGCTCGTCCGCGGCCGCGGCGAGCACGCGCACCTCGCCGGGCTCGAGCGCGACGAGTGCGTCGGGCCCGAGCGGCGCGGCCGCGTCCGGCGCCGCGAGCCGCGCGAACGCCGCGGCGGCGCGCAGGATCGGTGCCGCCGGCACGACGACGACGCGATCGAGGTCGCGGTTCGCGAGCACGACGCGCGGCGCTGCCGCGTCCTCGAGCAGCCATGCGAGCAGCGGCGCGTTCGCGCCGAGCAGGTCGCGTACGCGCGGCGCCGCGCCGGCGGCGCGCGCCGCGATCGCGGCGTTCGCCGCAGCGACGTCGGCGCGCCACGCGGCCGCGTCTTCGGCCGGCGCGCCGGTGTCGTCGGCGAGCGCCGTGGCGACGCAGCGCCACGGCATCAGCAGCGCGTCGGCGACGGCCGCGGCGAACGCGAGCCGGCGGCGCAGGTCGTGCCGGTGCTCCGCGTCGTCCGGCGCGATCACCGGCCCCGCGTCCGGTGCGCCGAGCGGCGCGCAGACCGTGCCGACGCGGCGCAGCCGTTCGTCTTCTTCGAGCCACCAGTCGGCGCGGAAGTCCCACCACGGCAACGACGAGTAGGCGGAATCGAAGCCGCAGCCCTCGAGCGCGGCGAGCTCGGCCGGCGTCAGCCCCGGCGTCCAGGCGCCGAAGCGGACCGCGCCGGCGTGCTCGCGCGCCGCGGCGATCAGCGCGCGCCAGATCGGCGCCGGCACGCGTTGCGGCGCGACGCAGCGGAAGCCGCCGACGCCGACGTCGATCCAGCCGCGCAGGCGCTCGCGCCAGAGCGCGCCCAGATCGGCCGCGGCTTGCACGTCGGCGAAGCGTGCGCTCGCCGCGCGCGAGCGCTGCGGCGGCCGCCGCGGATCCGGCGGCTCCGCGTCCGGGATTGCGCTCAGCACGTCGTAGAGCGCGGGGCGCGCGCGTGCATCCGTACCCGACGCCGCGCAGACGTCCGGCGCGAAGTCGAGCCAGAGCGCGAGACCGTGTTCGGCGCAGGCGGCGGCAAGCC
>DASWOS010000400.1:0-6065 GCA_036398645.1 Dokdonella sp.
CCGAGGCGCTCGAGCACGGCGTGGAACGGAGCACTGTCTTCGAGCGCGAGCATCACGTCGAGGTCGCGCGTCGCGCGGACGTAGCCGTGGACGTTCACGGCGAGACCGCCGATGACCATGTACGCGACGTCCGCTGCGCGCAGCGCCGCATCGAGCTCGCGCAGCTGCGCGAGCAGCGGGGCGTCGGCCGCGCGCGCGTCCGCGCTCACGACTTGCCGTGGAACAGCTCGCGGCCGATCAGCATGCGGCGGATCTCGTTGGTACCGGCGCCGATCTCGTAGAGCTTCGCGTCGCGCAGCAGGCGGCCGGCCGCATACTCGTTGATGTAGCCGTTGCCGCCGAGCGCCTGGATCGCCTCGAGCGCGACCTGCACCGCGCTCTGCGACGCGTGCAGCAGGCACGAAGCCGGGTCGATGCGCGACTTGACGCCGTCGTCGTAGCTGCGCGCGACCATGTACGCGTACGCGCGCGAGGACTGCAGCGCGGTGTACATGTCGGCGATCTTCGCCTGCATGATGCCGAACGTGCCGATCGGCGCGTTGAACTGCTTGCGCTCGCGCACGTACGGCAGCGCGAGATCGAGCGCGGCCTGCATCAGGCCGAGCGGACCGCCGGACAGCACGAGGCGCTCGGTGTCGAGGCCGCTCATCAGCACGCGCACGCCCTCGTCGACCTCGCCGACGCGGTTCGCGTCGGGGATCTCGCAGTTCTCGAACACGAGCTCGCAGGTGTTCGAGCCGCGCATGCCGAGCTTGTCGAGCTTCTGCGCGGTCGAGAAGCCCGGCAGGCCCTTCTCGACGAGGAACGCGGTCATGCAGCGCGATCCGGCCGGCCGGTGCGCGGTGCGCATGTAGACGAGCGCCACGTCGGCGTCGGGCCCGTTCGTGATCCACATCTTCGAGCCGTTCGCGACCCAGACGTCGCCGCGACGCACCGCGCGGCAGGCCATCGAACCGACGACGTCGGAGCCGGCGCCGGGCTCGCTCATCGCGAGCGCGCCGACCCATTCGCCGCTGCAGAGCTTCGGCAGGTACTTCCGCTTCTGCTCCTCGCTCGCGTTGTGCGCGATGTTGTTGACGCAGAGGTTCGAATGCGCGCCGTAGGAGAGCCCGACCGAGCCGGACGCGCGCGAGATCTCCTCCATCGCGACGACGTGGGCGAGATAGCCGAGGCCGGAGCCGCCGTAGTCCGGCGAGACCGTGACGCCGAGCAGGCCCATCTCGCCGAGCTTGTGCCAGAGGTCGGCCGGGAACGCGTTCTCGCGGTCGATGCGGTCCGCGCGCGGCGCGATCTCCTTCTCCGCGAACGCGTGCACGCTCTCGCGCAGCAGGTCAAGCTCTTCACCGAGGGGGAATGGGCGCATGGTTCCGGCTCGCTTCGCATATGCGCCGCGCGGCGGCGGCGGGCCGCACTCTGCCACAACCGGCGGCGCGACGTTACCGGCGCGGCCGGCCATCGGACCGCGCCGCGGCGTGCGTCTGCGCGTGGGAGCCGGTGACGAGGACGCGCGGCCCGCCGCGCTCGGCACGTCCGCTCGCCGCGCTCGGCCTCAGTGCGGAGAACGAGCAGGTCTGCGGGCTCGCCGACGCTGGACCCGGACGGCGGCTCCGAGCGAGCCGCGTCCGTGGACCTCCGTCGCATCAGTCGAAGCCGTTCGCGAAGATCGCGTCGACCGGATTCGTCGCGCCCGCTTCGTACGCGCCGATGTCGCACGATGCGCCCACGGGGCGAACGAATCCGCGTTGATCGACCGTCAGCGGAACGAGGTTCGGGTCGGTGCAGGTCTGCATCGGATCGCCGCCGTCGATCGCGTTGCTGCCGGGCAGGAGCGCGACCGTCGCCGTGGGTCCGCCGTTGCCGTGCAAGGGTCCGAGCAGCGCCGGATCGTCGAGCATCGCGTTGGCGCCGCCGATCGTCGTGATCGAGCAGCCTTCGATGCCGACCGGGAAGCAGCCGTATGGGCCGCAATAGGGCGTGCTGCCGAGCCGGTTCTGACCGACGGTAGAAAGAAAGCCGACGCAGTCGTCCGAATGCCTCGTGGTCGGGTCGACGTTGTCGGCGATCAGCGAGTTCGAGACGAAGAAGGCGCCGTAAGCGTCGCTGTACACGCCGCTGCCTGCGCCGTACGGGTCGCCGTCTTCATTCGCGCGATTGCGCACGATCGTGACGTTGAAGAGTCCGGCGGAAGCCCCGTTGCCGTAGGTGGAAATGCCGCCGCCGTTGTCGTACGCGGCGTTCTCGGTGATCGTCGAGTTCACGAATGTGGCCGCGCCACTGAGGTAAACCCCGCCGCCGTCGGTCGCCGTGTTCGAGGCGATCGTCGATCCGCTCACGGTGACGAGCGCCCCGTAGGCGGACGCGAGTCCGCCGCCGCGGCGCGCCACGTTGTGCTCGACCGTCGAGTCGATCAGCGTGAGCATGCCCGAGTTGTCGATGCCGCCGCCGAAATCCGCGGTCGAGCTGCGGATGTCGCTGCGCGCGATGATGAGCGTGCCCTCGTTGAAGATCGCGCCGCCGCCGCTCGACGCGGTGCAGCCGGTGACGACGCTGTCGGCGAGATAGAACAGCGCATGATCGACGCTGACGCAGCCGCCGAGCAGCAGCGCACCGGCGGTCAGCGTCATGCCCTGCACCGCGACGTTGGAATACGCCTCGGCGGCGATGACGCCGTCGATGCCGCTGCCGTCGATCGTCGTGGACGCGGCGCCGGCGCCGGCGATCGTCACCAGACTCGTTGCGAGCGTCACGCGCAGCGGCCCCGAGCGTGCGCCGCTGCCGCCGCCCTGCGGAATCGTCAGCACGAAACGGCCGGGCGGGACGGCGATCGTCGCATGGCCCTAACCCGCGTTCGCCTCCATGACGGCGGCGCGCAACGTGCACGCACCGGAGGCCGTCGCGCAGCGGCCGTCGCCCGGGTTCGCGTCGATCGCGTCGACTGTGTCGTCGACGATGAAGATCGCGTCGCCGAGCGCAGGCGTAGCGACGATCGCGAGCGCCGCCGCGACGGCGACGCGGAGCGGTTGCGTGACGACCTGCATGACGTTCTCCGATCGCGGCACGAACCCGTCTCCTCGTGGCCGGCACGGCGCCGCGGGAGCCCCTGCCAGGACCTACAGCAAACGGCGGGCATTCCGGCCAGCTCGAGCCGCGAGACGCGCCGGAACGCCGGCGTCGCGCCGCATCGGGTGAGGTCTCGCGTCAGCCGTCGCCGATCCGGGCAGACCGCAGGGGAATGCCTGCACGCCCAGGCGAGTGGTCGACATCCACACCGCGACCGGTACGTTCGCGGCGTGCCGGAGCGGCGCCTGCAGCGCGCGAGGTTTGAACCGGCGGGACGCTATCGCTTAGCCTGTGCACCAACGTCGCGCCGTGCACGAGGGTCATGCCGGAGCCAGGGGAACCGCTGCAGCGCGCAGGCCGGCCGCCGTCGGACGCGGGCGCGCGCGCGCCGGAGCGGCCGCCGGTGGGGAAGGCCGCGACCGAAGCGACCACGGCCGCGGAACGCGCGCGCGTGCTCGGCCTCGAGTTCCTCGGCGAGGACGCGCTGGTCAGCGAGCAGGCCGCGCTGGACCAGGTTCCGGCCGAACTCGCGCGCGAGGGCCGGCTGCTGCCGCTCAAGTTCGAGGACGGCCGCCTGCACGTCGCGATGGCCGACCCGACCGACAGCGAGGCGCTCGGCATGCTGAGCTTCCTCTGCAAGCAGGCGCCGGTGCTGAAGGTCGCGACGCCGGCCGCGATCGAGCGCGCGATCGCGCGCGTCTACTCGTCGCTGAACGAAGACGTCGCCGTGCTCGACGACGCGCAGCCGGTCGAGGCGAAGGGCGTCGCGCTGCAGCTCGAGAAGATGGCGCAGGAAGCGCCGATCGTGCGCCTCGTCAACAACATCCTCGCCGAGGCGATGCGGCGCGGCGCCTCGGACATCCACGTGCGTCCCGGTGCGCGCTTCGTCGAGCTCGTGTTCCGCATCGACGGCGACCTGACCTTGATGCGCCGCTTCACGAAGGCGCTGCTGCCGGCCGTGGTCGCGCGGATCAAGGTCATGGGGCGCATGGACATCACCCAGCACCGGCTGCCGCAGGACTGGCAGGCGCGCATCCGCGACGACAAGCGCACGGTCGATCTGCGCATCAGCGTGATCCCGACGATCGAAGGCGAGAGCGTCGTGATCCGCCTGCTGAACCCGAGCTTCGAGCTCGGCGATATCCACGACCTCGGCCTCGCCGAGAAGGACAGCCGCCGGCTCGGCGAGCTGCTCGAGCGCACCGCCGGCCTCGTGCTCGTCACCGGACCGACCGGCTCGGGCAAGTCGACGACGTTGTACGCGGCGCTGAAGACGGTGATCTCGCGCAACGTCAACGTGATCACGGTCGAGAATCCGGTCGAGTACCGCATCCCCGGCGTCGAGCAGGTGCCGGTCGCGACCGAGCAGGGCCTCACGTTCGCGAAGGCGCTGCGCAACATCCTGCGCCACGACCCGGACGTGATCATGGTCGGCGAGATCCGCGACGCGGAGACCGCGCACATCGCGATCGAAAGCGGCCTGACCGGGCATCTGGTGCTGAGCACGCTGCACACGAATTCCGCGGTCGGCACGATGTCGCGCCTGCTCGAAATGGGCATCGACGACTATCTGGTCCGCGCGACGCTGCTCGCGATCATGGCGCAGCGCCTCGTGCGCAAGATCTGCCCGGCCTGCCGCGAGCCCGACGAGCCGGGCGCGGAGCTGCGCGTCGCCTGCGGCGCCGACCTCGACGAGCCGTTCATGCGCGGCGCCGGTTGCGCCGAGTGCCAGAACCGCGGCTACCGCGGCCGGCGCATGACCTACGAGCTGCTCACCCTGACGCCGGAGCTGCGCCGCCTGATCCGGCGCGGCATCGACGCCGACGCGGTGCAGACGCAGGCGATCGCCGACGGCATGCTGCCGCTGACGCGGCACGCGCTCTCGCTCGCGCGCGCCGGCGAGATCTCGCTGACGGAAGCGTACCTGACGCGCATCGACTGAACGGCCGCGTCGCGCGGCGCGCGCGCGCGCGGACGCCGCTGCGCGTCGCCGGCGGCCGCGCCGCGGCCGGCGCACGTGCGTCCGGCGTCGCGCGGCGCGCCGCGGCGTCCGCGCCATCGAGGCGGTGCCGCAAAATGAACAGTTAGTCAGCGCCGCATCGGCTACATTGCGCACGATGCGCACCGACGCGTTTGAACCGCGCGGCGCGAATGACGTAGCCTGTAGCGAACGGGGAGCGCGCCGGGCGCTTCCGGCCGCGGCCGCCCGGTTCGCGCGCTCGAGCGACGGCGCGCGATGGCGGAAGGGTGCCGTGCGCGAGCGCCGCGTGCGGTCATTGCGGAGCGCCGCTGCACGCGGCGCGGCCGACGGGGAGGAGCCGATGGAGATCGCGACGTTTCTCGAGCTCGTCGCCGAGCGCAACGGCTCGGACGTGTTCCTGAGCGCGGGTGGACCGCCGTGCGTGAAGATCAACGGCGCGACGTACCACCTGCGCCACGACGCGCTGACGCCCGAGGACACGCGCTCGATGGCCTACGCGCTGATGAACGAGCGCCAGCAGAAGGAATTCGAGCAGACGTTCGAGATGAACCTCGCGATCGCGCTGAAGGACGTCGGCCGCTTCCGCGTGAACATCTACCGGCAGCGCGGCGACGTCGCATTGGTCGCGCGCTACATCCGTGCCGACATTCCGTCGATCGAGTCGCTGAACCTGCCGAGCGTGCTGCAGGACCTGATCATGACGCCGCGCGGGCTGATCCTCGTCGTCGGCAGCACCGGGTCCGGCAAGTCGACGACGCTCGCGTCGATGATCGACTACCGCAACCAGCGCCGCACCGGCCACATGCTGACGATCGAGGAGCCGATCGAGTTCCAGCACGCCCACAAGCAGTCGATCGTCGACCAGCGCGAGATCGGCCTCGACACGTTGAGCTACGCGAACGCGCTGAAGAACGCGATGCGCGAGGCGCCGGACGTGATCCTGATCGGCGAGATTCGCGACCGCGAGACTATGCAGCACGCGATCGCCTACGCCGAGACCGGGCACCTGTGCCTGTCGACGCTG
>DASWOS010000401.1:0-10241 GCA_036398645.1 Dokdonella sp.
GACGCCGGGCTCGAGGATCGCGCGCTCGTTCGGCGTGTCGACCTCGGCGTCGAGCAGCGTCACGGCGAGCGCGCCGACGTCCTCGAGCGCGAGCTCGACGCGCTCCTGGTCGGCGGCGCGGATCGTCACGGCGAGTTCCAGCCAGGCCATCGCGCCCGCCGCGCTCAGAGGCCGTCGGCCGACGAGGGAGCCGCGAACGGTTCGTAGCGGACCGTGCAGGCGATGTCGTGCCCGCCGGTCGCGCCGCGCGGCGCTACGCGATCGCGCGCCTCGTACTTGATGCGGTTGCTGGACTGGGCATCGCTCCAGAGGATCTCGATCGGGCCGCGCCGCGTGGTCAGGTCCTGGCCGGCGCCGTACTTGGCCTTGAGGTCGCCGAGCGTCTGCACGCACTCGCCCGACGTGCGCTGCGACAGCAGCACGCCGGTCAGGTTGTCGCCGGCGTCGAACAGCATGGCCGCGTCGAACTTGTGCGGGCCGGCCTCGTAGTGGCCGCGCAGGCCGACGTACGGATCGGCCGCCCGCCGCGTCATCGTGTCGGACAGCGCGCCGTCGGCGGCGAGCAGGACCTGGTTCTTCGACATGCCCCAGTGCGTGTACTGCCAGTCCGCCTGGGCCGCCGGGACGGCGGCCGCCAGCGCGAGACCGGCGAGTCGGGACAACGTGCGGGAACGGGATTGCGGCATCGGGTCACCTCGTTGGGAAAGCGCGTTCGCGGCGCGCGATCTCCAGACCGGCGCGGGCGGCGCGGAGTTCGCTTCGTCAGGCGATCGCGAGGCTCTTGTCCCGGGCCTCGGCGATGCGTCGCTCGAGGTAGTGGATGTTCTGGCCGCCGGCCTGGAAGCCGCCGTCGGCGAGGATGCGCTGCTGCAGCGGCACGTTCGTGCGGATGCCTTCGACGACCATCTCCGACAGCGCGATGCGCATGCGCGCGATCGCGGTCGCGCGGTCGCGGCCGTGCACGATCAGCTTGCCGATCATCGAGTCGTAGTTCGGCGGGATCCGATAGCCGTCGTAGAGGTGCGTGTCGATGCGCACGCCGGGGCCGCCCGGCGCCTCGAAGCGCTTGACGACGCCGGGACTCGGCATGAACGTGTCCGGGTCCTCGGCGTTGACGCGGCATTCGATCGCGTGGCCGTCGAGCACGACGTCCTGCTGGCGGATCGAGAGCTTCTCGCCGGCCGCGATCAACAGCTGCTCGCGGACGAGGTCGACGCCGGTGACGAGCTCGGTGACCGGATGCTCGACCTGGATTCGCGTGTTCATCTCGATGAAGTAGAAGCGGCCGTCCTCGTAGAGGAATTCGAACGTGCCGGCGCCGCGATAGCCGATGCGCAGGCACGCCTCGACGCAGGTGCGGCCGATCGCATCGCGCTGCTCCGGCGTGATGCCGGGCGCGGGCGCCTCCTCGACGACCTTCTGGTGGCGGCGCTGCATCGAGCAGTCGCGCTCGCCGAGATGGATCGCGTTGCCCTGGCCGTCGGCGAGCACCTGGATCTCGACGTGGCGCGGGTTCTCGAGGAACTTCTCCATGTAGACCTCGGCGTTGCCGAACGCGGCCTTCGCCTCGGACTTCGTCATCTGGATCGCGTTCGAGAGGTGCGCCTCGGTGTGCACGACGCGCATGCCGCGGCCGCCGCCGCCGCCGGCCGCCTTGATGATGACCGGGTAGCCGATCTCGCGCGCGATGCGCGCGTTCGCGGCCATGTCCTCGCCGAGCGGTCCGCCGGAGCCCGGCACGCACGGCACGCCGGCGGCCTGCATCGCCTTGATGGCTTCGACCTTGTCGCCCATCAGGCGGATCACCTTCGGCGTCGGCCCGATGAACACGAACCCGGATTTCTCGACGCGCTCGGCGAAGTCCGCGTTCTCGGACAGGAAGCCGTAGCCGGGATGGATCGCCTGCGCGTCGGTGACCTCGGCCGCGGCGATGATCGCCGGGATGTTCAGGTAGCTCTCCGCCGCCGGAGCCGGCCCGATGCAGACCGACTCGTCGGCCATGCCGACGTGCTTCAGGTTGCGGTCGACCGTCGAGTGCGCGGCGACCGCGCGGATGCCGAGCGTGTGGCACGCGCGCAGCACGCGCAGCGCGATCTCGCCGCGGTTGGCGATGACGACTTTATCGAGCATGGGAAGGGGCGGGCATCGGGAAAGGGAATCGGGGCACGTCGGCGGCGCGCGCGCTGCGTCGGTGCGGCGGCGGCGCTCAGCCGATCACGAACATCGGCTCGTCGTACTCGACCGGCTGGCCGTTCGCGACGAGGACCGCGCGCACCGTGCCGCCGACGTCGGCCTCGATCTGGTTGAACATCTTCATCGCCTCGATGATGCCGAGCGTGTCGCCGGGCTTGACCGCCTGGCCGACCTTGACGAACGGCGGCGATTCCGGATTCGGCGACGCGTAGAACGTGCCGACAATCGGCGCCTTGACGACGTGCCCGTCCGGCAGCGCGTCGGCGCCGGACGGCGCCGCGGCGGCCTGCGCCGCGGGCGTCGAGACCGAGCCCGCGCCGACGTGCACCTGCTGCACCGGCGGCGCGGCGGCGGCCGGCAGCGCGGCGGCGAGGTTCTTCGGGATGCGCGACAGGCGGACGATCTCCTCGCCTTCCTTGATCTCGAGTTCGGCGAGGTTCGATTCCTCGAGCAGGTCGATGAGCTTCTTGATCTTGCGCAGGTCCATCGGGACTCCTCGCTGGAAAGTCGGGTCAGCCGCCGAGGCGGCGCAGCGCCGCGTCGAGCGCGAGCCGGTAGCTGTCCGCGCCGAAGCCGGCGACGACGCCGACCGCGATGTCGGACAGGTACGAATGGCGGCGGAACGCCTCGCGCGCGTGCACGTTGCTGAGGTGCAGCTCGACGAACGGGATCGCGACCGCGGCGAGCGCGTCGCGCAGCGCGATGCTCGTGTGGCCGTACGCGCCCGGGTTGATCAGGATGAACGCGGTGCCGTCCTTCGCGGCGGCGTGCACGCGGTCGATCAGCGCGTGCTCGGCGTTCGACTGGAACGTGTCGAGCGCGTGGCCGGCGGCCTGCGCCGTCGCGACGAGGCTCGCGTCGATGTCCGCGAGCGTCGCGCGGCCGTAGATCTCCGGCTCGCGCTGGCCGAGCAGGTTCAGGTTCGGGCCGTGCAGGACGAGAATTCGCGCCATCGGAGCGCCGGCGGCAAAAGGGCGCGTAGTCTGGACGAGCGCTCGCGTTGTGTCCAGTTCGGCGACGTTCGGCGGAAGATGCGCGAGGTTCGCCGGGACTCGTCAGTGAAGATGCGGGCTCAGCCAGGTTTCGAGGCTCGCCTCGGTGAAGCGGCCGAAGCGCTGCGCGAGCACGCGGCCGTCGGCGCCGAGCAGGACCGTGTACGGCAGCACGCTGCGCGTGTTGCCGTAGGCGAGCGACAGGTCCGGCGCGCGTTCCGGGTCGTCGACGAGGATCGGATAACGCACGGGCGCGGCGTCGAGGAACGCCTTCGCCGCGTCGGCCGTATCGACCGCGACGCCGACGACCTGCAGCCCCTGCGCCGCGTGGCGCTGCTGGCCGCGATCGAGCAGCGGCATCTCCTCGCGACACGGGCCGCACCAGCTCGCCCAGAAATTCAGCAGCACGAGCTTGCCCTTCCACTCGTCGAGCGTGCGCGGACGTCCGGAGAGGTCCGGCAGGTTCACCGGCGCGCCGACCTCGCCGATCTTCGGCGCGTGCACGCCGGGCGGCGGCGCCGGCGTCGGCCGCAGCCAGCCGCCGGCGACGAAGCCGGCGAGCGCGCCGACGACGGCGACCGCGACGATCAGCAGGTTCGTGCGGTTCAGCATCGGTCAGCCCGCCGGCGCGGCGAGCGCGTCCTCGACGATGCGCTCGGTCAGCACGGTCGGCAGCGCCTGCCCGGCGCCGGGCTCGCCGGCGCGGAACACGACGTAGAGCGGCACGCCGACCGCCTTGTACTGCTGCAGGAACTCGGTGATCGCCGGGTCGACGTTGGTCCAGTCGCCGCGCATCAGCACCGCGTTGCTGCGGCGGAGCAGCGCGCGGAACGCGTCGGTGTCGAGCACGGCCTTCTCGTTGACCTTGCAGGTCACGCACCAGTCCGCGCCCATGTCGACGAACACGCCGCGTCCTTCGGCGCGCAGCGCGGCGAGGCGTTCGGCCGAATACGGCACCCAGTCCGGCGACGCCGCCGCGCTCGCGTGCGCGGGCGCGTCGAGCCGCGCGACCGCGACGAGCGGCAGCAGCGCGGCGAGCAGCGCGACCGCGGCCAGTGCGCGCGCGGCGCGGCCGTCGCGGTAGCGGCTGCGCTCGAGCCACCAGAGCCCGAGCGCGAGCACGACCGCGCCGATCAGCACCCACGCGATCGCGTCGACGCCGCGCTGGTTGCCGAGCACCCAGAGCAGCCAGACCGCGGTCAGGTACATCGGGAACGCGAGCAGCTGCTTCAGCGTCTCCATCCACGCGCCCGGCTTCGGCAGGCGCCCGGCCAGCGCCGGCACGAAGCCGACCGCGAGGAACGGCAGCGCGAGGCCGACGCCGAGCGCGACGAATACGAGCAGCGCGGCGGCCGACGACGACGCGAACGCGTAGGCGAGCGCGGTGCCCATGAACGGCGCCGTGCACGGGCTCGCGACGACGACGGCGAGCACGCCGGTGAAGAAGTCGCCGGCCGGTCCGCTGCGGCCGGCGAGGCTCTGACCGGCGCCGGCGAGCCCGGCGCCGATCGTGAACACGCCGGACAGGCTGAGCCCGATCGCGAACAGCACGTAGACCAGCGCCGCGACGAAGATCGGCTGCTGCAGCTGGAAGCCCCAGCCGAGCGCCTGCCCGGCCGCGCGCAGCGCGACCACGGCGAGCCCGATCGCGACGAACGCGACGAGCACGCCGGCGGTGTACCAGAGCGCGTGACGGCGCGCCTTGTGCGCGCTCTCGCCGCTCTGCGCGAGCCCGAGCACCTTCAGCGACAGCACCGGCAGCACGCACGGCATCAGGTTCAGCACGAGGCCGCCGAGCAGCGCGAGCAGTAGCGCGCCGGCGAGGCCGCCGCCGGTCCAGCGCGCCGGTGGCGTGCTGCGCAGCGCGTTCGCGTCGGCGGCGGTCGCCGTCGCGCGCGCGCTCGGCGCGACGAACGCCGCGTCCGCGGCGGCGAGCTCGGCCGGCGTCGCCGCCGGAAGCTCGACGTCGACGTCGCGCGTCATGACCGGATAGCAGAGCCCGTCGTCCTGGCAGCCCTGATACTCGGCGTGGAGCTTCACGGTCTGCGCGTCGCCGCGCGCGCGGCGCAGCGGCACCGGCAGCTCGACTTGATCGAAGTACACGGTCGTGCGGCCGAAGTGCTCGTCCGCGTGCGGCACCCCGTCGGGCCATTTCGGCGCGCCGAGCTCGACGCCGTCGCCGCCGGCGAGCGCGACCGAGGTCTTGTCGCGGTACAGGTAATAGCCCTTCGGCATCGTCCAGCGCGCGAGGATCGTCGTCGCGCTCTGCGCGATCGCCTCGAACACGAACGCCTGCTCCGGCGGCAGCGGCGCGTCGTCGACCGCGCCGGCGACCGCCGCGCCGCCGAGCTTCGCGCCGAGCGACGAGGCCGCCGCAGCGTCCGTGCCGTCCGCGGCGGACGTCGTCGGAACGTCGAGCGTCAGCGTCGTCGGATGCGGCGGATAGCAGATCTTCGGGTCGACCTCGTGGCAGCCCTGCACGGTCACGGTCAGCGCGACCGTGTTCGCCGCCGCCGCGAGCGAGTACGGCAGCGTCGCGTCGACGGCGCCGTGATAGACCTCCATGTCGCCCTGGAACTCGTCGTGTTTGATCGTGCCGGCCGGCAGCTCCGGCGCGCCGAGCGTCAGGCCGCTTTGCGCGGTCTTGACCTTGATGCGCGCGCGGTAGAGGTAGTAGTCCTTCGCGATGTCGACGTGCAGCGCGACCTTGCCCGGCTCCGCGATGCGGCCGCTCAGCCGGAACGCCTGCTCGACCGGCAGCAGGTCGTCCTGCGGCTCCGCGCGCGCGGAGCCGGCGCAAACGAACAGCGCGACGAGACCGGCGAACAGCACGCGCATCGGCAGGCACTCCAGGAAGGAAGGCGGGTACTCGACGGGACCGGCATTGGACCCCGCCGCTTGCAGGACGTTCATTCCGGCCGAGTCTCCGCGGCGACCCAGCCGAGGTACGCGTCGAGCCCGTCGACCGCATCGAACGCGACGAGCTCCGGCACGTCGTACGGATGCAGCTGCGGCAGCCGCGACTTCAGCGCCGCGAAGCGCTCGCGCGTCGTCTTGATCAGCAGCAGCACCTCGGCGTCCTCGTGGAGCTCGCCGCGCCAGCGGTAGACCGAGCGCAACCCGGGGATGCGGTTCACGCAGGCGGCGAGGCGCTCGTCGACGAGCCGCCGCGCGAGCTCCATGGCGGCGGCTTCGTTCGGCGCGGTGCAAAGGGCGAGCAGGACGGGCAACGGTGCACCGGGGGGCGGAACGGGGGCGCAAAGGCTAGGCGATCGCCGCGGCGTCGGCAATTCGCGCGCCGCCCCTTGAAAGCGCGGCGCCGGGCTTCATCTGGCGTGCACGCCGGCGAAACCCCTTTTCGACGGGAGCGTTCGCCGCTAAACTTGGCACTCAGCACACGCAAGTGCTAACAACTCTGTAAAGCCCATCTAAAATCAATAACTTGAGGAAATCGCAAATGGCACTTCGCCCACTGCACGATCGCGTGATCATCAAGCGCCTGGAGGCCGAGACGAAGTCGGCTGGTGGCATCGTCATCCCGGACGCGGCGGCCGAGAAGCCGATCAAGGGAGAGGTCGTCGCCGTCGGCGCCGGAAAGATCCTCGAGGACGGCAAGGTCCGTCCGATCGCGGTCAAGCCCGGCGACAAGGTCCTGTTCGGCAAGTACTCCGGTACCGAGGTCAAGGTCGACGGCCAGGAGCTGCTCGTCATGCGCGAGGAAGACCTCGTCGCGGTCATCGAATAAGTCTTTCGCGACCGGCCCGGCGCCTCGCGCCGCCAGCGGACCGGTCGCGACATTTCCCACGAATCACTGAGGAACGTTCCATGGCAGCCAAAGAAATCCGCTTCTCCGAAGACGCCCGCGCGCGCATCCTGCGTGGCGTCAACGCCCTGGCCAATGCGGTCAAGGCCACCCTCGGCCCGAAGGGTCGCAACGTCGTGCTCGAGAAGAGCTTCGGCTCGCCGACGATCACCAAGGACGGCGTGTCCGTCGCGAAGGAGATCGAGCTCGCCGACAAGTTCGAGAACATGGGCGCGCAGATGGTCAAGGAAGTCGCTTCCAAGACCTCCGACGTCGCCGGCGACGGCACGACGACCGCCACCGTGCTCGCGCAGGCGCTGATCCGCGAGGGCCTGAAGGCCGTCGCGGCCGGCATGAACCCGATGGACCTGAAGCGCGGCATCGACAAGGCCGTGACCGGCGCGGTCGAGGAGCTGAAGAAGCTCTCGAAGCCGTCGGCCGACTCGAAGTCGATCGCGCAGGTCGGCACGATCTCGGCGAACGGCGACGAGGCGATCGGCAAGCTGATCGCCGAGGCGATGGACAAGGTCGGCAAGGAAGGCGTGATCACGGTCGAGGAGGGTTCGGGCCTCGAGAACCAGCTCGACGTCGTCGAGGGCATGCAGTTCGACCGCGGCTACCTGTCGCCGTACTTCATCAACAACCAGCAGAGCCAGCAGGTCGAGCTGGAAGACCCGTACATCCTGCTCCACGACAAGAAGATCTCGAACGTGCGTGAGCTGCTGCCGGTGCTCGAGGGCGTGGCCAAGGCCGGCAAGCCGCTGCTGATCGTCGCCGAGGAGGTCGAGGGCGAGGCGCTCGCGACGCTCGTCGTCAACACGATCCGCGGCATCGTCAAGGTCGCGGCGGTCAAGGCGCCGGGCTTCGGCGATCGTCGCAAGGCGATGCTCGAGGACATGGCGATCCTGACCGGTGGCCAGGTCATCTCCGAAGAGGTCGGCCTGCAGCTCGAGAAGGCGTCGCTGAAGGATCTCGGCAAGGCGAAGAAGGTCCTGATCTCGAAGGAGAACACGACGATCATCGACGGCGCCGGCGAGGCGGCCAACATCCAGTCGCGGATCAAGCAGATCAAGACGCAGATCGAGGAGACGACCTCCGACTACGATCGCGAGAAGCTGCAGGAGCGCGTCGCGAAGCTGGCCGGTGGCGTGGCCGTCATCAAGGTCGGCGCCGCGACCGAGGTCGAGATGAAGGAGAAGAAGGCTCGCGTCGAAGACGCGCTGCACGCGACGCGCGCGGCGGTCGAGGAAGGCGTCGTGCCGGGCGGCGGCGTCGCGCTGATCCGTGCGCTGGCCGGCATCGCGAAGCTGAAGGGCGACAACGAGGACCAGAACCACGGCATCCAGATCGCCAAGCGCGCGATGGAAGCGCCGCTGCGCGAGATCGTCACCAATGCCGGCGAGGAAGCCAGCGTGATCCTCGCGAAGGTCGCCGAGGGCAAGGGCAACTTCGGCTACAACGCGGCGACCGGCGAGTACGGCGACATGGTCGAGCTCGGCATTCTGGACCCGACCAAGGTCACGCGCACGGCGCTGCAGAACGCCGCGTCGATCGCCGGCCTGGTCGTCACGACCGAGGCGATGGTCGCCGAGGCGCCGAAGAAGGAAGAGGCGCACAACCACGGCGCGCCGGGTGGCATGGGCGGCATGGGCGGCATGGATTTCTGAGGACGCCGCTTCCGCTTCTCGAAAAAAACGCGGTCAAGGACGGCCGCTCGAGGTTCCGCGATCGGACGATCGCGACGGAAAAGCCCCGCGGCGACGCGGGGCTTTTTTTATGGCGCGCATTCGCCCGCGAGCGATTGCGCCGGCTCGGCCCCGCATCGGCGCGGGCGCGGCGCGCGTCTCGCCGTGGCGAGCGGCGCCCGGCCCGCTGCGACGGCCGGAAAACGCACGCGCCGCCGATTCGCGAGCGATTCGTGCGTGGATCGCGATCGACATCAGCCGCTACGCGACCGGAACGCCGCACGTGATCGCGTTCGAGTACACGTACGACGGTCGCGGCACGACCGACGGCAACCTCTTCATCGACGACGTGACGCTCGATCCGATGTCCGCGTCGTCGGCGAAAGCGCAGGCGTCGCAGCCGAGCGCGCGTACGCGTTAGCCGGCGGTTGAGGAGCGGCCGACGGAGCGGTCCGCGGAACGATCGTGCGCGCGGCGGCGCCGCGGCCGTGCACGTCGAGAAAGGGCGGGGCTGCCCTGTTCGAGCACCGGTTGAAGTTCCGAAATCCGGGAGCCGCGTCGGAAACGACGCGGCTCTTTTCGTCGTCGATGCAGCCGGTATGCGCCGCGTCGAGCGATGCGGCGTCACGGCCGGCCGCGCCCTCGAACGGTGCGCGTCTCGAGCCGTCGGACGGACGGGCCGCGTCGCGTGCGCCGCGGGTGCATCGCGTCGACGCCGGCGTTCGGCCCGCTTTTTCTCGGCGCGCCGATCGCGCATCGTGCGCGCGCCGCGGCGCACGCGTCGAGCTCGTCCGCTGGTTCGGCTGATCGCGCCGCGTGCTCGCGCGCCGCGCCGCGCACCGGCGTCGTCGCGCCGCGGCTCGACGAACGTCGCCGGGAGCGCCTACAGCGCGCCGAGCCAGTCGGTGAGGCGCCTGCGTGCGCCGGCGTCGAGCCGCTCGAAGCGCTCTCGCACCGCATGCGCCTCGCCGTCGTGCCAGAGAATCGCTTCCTCGATCGACCGTGCGCGGCCGTCGTGCAGCAGCGCGAGCGGCCGTCGCGCGGCGTGGTCGAGTCCCCACAGCGGCGCGGTGCGGAAGCGCGTCGGCACGACGCGGCCGGACGCGTCGCGGTCGGCGAGGGCGGCGCCGAGGTCGTGCACGCGCAGGTCCGTGTACGCGGTGATCGATGCGAGGCCGGGCACGCCCTCGACCGGCAGTGTCGGCCGGTGGCAGGCCGTGCAGCCGGTCTCCGCGAACAGCGCCGACGCGTCCGGCGCGGCCGACCGCGCGCGCGGAACGGCGAGGTCCTGCTGGAATTCGACGAGCGCGGCGAGGAATTCCGGTGACACCTCCGGCGCGCCGCCGGACGGCGCCGCACGACACGCGGCTTGCGCCGGCGTGCAGTCGTCGTGGTCGACCGGAGTCGAGGTGAGCCCGATCTCGCGCGACATCGCGACCGCGGTCTGCTCGGCGATCGTCGCCGTCGCGCTCTGCCAGCCGAAGCGGCCCGGGCGCGGCTGCGGATCGTCGAGATCGGCGGCACGCGGCGCGCCGCCGACCAGCGCATCGGGCACGCGTTCGAGCAAGC
>DASWOS010000402.1:0-2784 GCA_036398645.1 Dokdonella sp.
CGGCGCAGCGCGCGGGGCGCCGCGGGTCGGAAGCGACGGTCGTCGCCGGCGCGCATTCTTCGCGCGCACCGCGGAGCGCTCCAATCGTTTGGCACTAACAGCTAATAGGCGCCGCTTATCAGCGTGTCGAAGCGTTCCTGCAGGTCGCAGCCGCGGAACACCGACCAGGCCGCGGCGAGCAGCGGCGACGGCGGATCGCGGTCGAGCGCGACGAGGCCGATCGAGCGGCCGAGCTCCGGCACCAGCGGAATCGCCTCGACGCCTTCGCGCATCTCGAACAGGCTCAGCAGGCTGTGCGGCACGATGCTGAACAGGCCGGCGTGGCGCACGTGCGAGTACAGCGCGATGACCGAGTCGGTCTCGACGCGCGGCCGCGCCGCGACGCCGGCGCGATGGAACGCGTCGTCGACGATGCGCCGGTTCTGCATGTTGTCGGTCAGCAGGCACAGCGGCAGCGCGGCGGCTTCGCTCCAGCCGAGCGTCGCCGGCTGCCCGCGCAGCGCGCCGGCCCGCGCGAGCAGCACGTAGCGCTCGCGGTACAGCGGCATCGTGTCGAAGCGCCGCAGCGCGTCGTCCTCGAGGTACGTCAGGCCGAGCTCGAGCTCGAACGCATCGAGCTGGCGCACGATCTCGGCCGTGCTGAGCGAGAACACGGCGTGATCGATGCGCGGATGCACGGCGAGGCAGGCCTCGGTCAGCAGCCAGACGACCGGCAGCGCGGTCGGAATCGCGCCCATGCGCAGGCGGCCGGACAGCCCGCGCCGCGCGCCGGCCGCTTCCTGGCGCAGGTTCGACCAGTCGGCGAGGATCTGGCGCGCCCAGCCGAGCAGGCGCTCGCCTTCCGGGGTGAAGCCCTCGAACGAACGGCCGCGGCGTTGCACGATCGCGAGGCCGAGCTCGTCCTCCATGTTGCGGATCGCGGCCGACAACGCCGGCTGCGAGACGCTGCAGGCGTCCGCGGCGCGGCCGAAATGGCGCTCGCGCGCGAGGGCGACGAGGTAGGTCAGCTGGCGTACGAACATGGACGGCGATTTTCGCGCATGCGGTGGCGGCGCGGCAGGATATGCTGTCGCCGCGACGATCGACAGAGGCGGAGGGACGAGCGTGACCGAGCGCACCGCGCGCACGCGCGCCGCCGCGGCGCGGACCGCGGCGGTGTTCCGCCACGTCGCGCACGAGGGACTCGGTACGTTCGCGCGGCCGCTCGCCGAGGCCGGCTTCGCTGTGCGCGGCTACGACGCCTGGGCGCGGCCGCGCTACGCCGATGCCGCCGACGCGGCGCTGCTCGTCGTCATGGGCGGGCCGATGGGCGTCTACGAAGCCGACGCGCACGCATTCCTGCGCGACGAGCTCGCCGTGATCGAGGCGCGGCTCGCCGCCGGACGGCCGACGCTCGGCGTCTGCCTCGGCGCGCAGCTGATCGCGTCCGCGGCGGGTGCGCGCGTCTACCGCGGCGACGCGTTCGAAATCGGCTTCGCACCGGTGCGCCTCAGCGCCGCCGGGCGGCGCTCGTGCCTTGCGCCGTTGGCCGACGCGCCGGTCGTGCTGCACTGGCACGGCGACACGTTCGACCTGCCGCGCGGCGCGGTCCGCCTCGCCTCGAGCGAGCGCTGCCGCGAGCAGGCGTTCGCGATCGGCACGCATGCGCTCGCGCTGCAGTTCCATCTCGAGGTCGGCGGCGAGCTCGAGCATTGGATCGAGCGCGGCGGCGACGATCTGCGGCGCGGCGGCGTCGATGCGGCGACGCTGCGCGTCGACGCAGGCCGGCACGGCGCCGCGCTCGCGGCCGCAGCCGACGCGGTGCTCGCGGCGTGGCTCGCGTCGGCGTGCGGCGCGCCGGCGCGGTGAGCCGGACGACCTCGGCCGCCGCGATTCAGCCGCGCGCCGCGCCGTCGCGGCGCTTGCGGCGCACGTAGATCTGCTTGCGCACGCGCGCGACGAGCTCGCCGCCGGCCGTGCGCACGTCGGTGTCGCACCAGCGCAGGTGCTTGCCGCCGCCGGCGGTCGCGGCGCGGATCTCCGCGAGCATCGCCTCGTCGACGCGGAACTCGGCGTAGACGTCCTCGCGGCCGGGCGCGACGAAGTCGATCTCGGCGGCCTTGTCCCAGACGACGTAGTCCTGACCGAGGCAGCGCAGCGTCAGCAGCATCCAGAACGGATCGGTCATCGCGAACAGGCTGCCGCCGAAGTGCGTGCCGACGTAGTTGCGGTTGTACCAGCGCCGACGCAGCACGACGCGCGCGAAGCGCCAGTCGTCGGCGATCGCGAGCACGCGGATGCCGGCGCAACGCAGCGGCGGATAGACGTTCAGACCGAAGCGCACCACGCGCGCGGACGGCGCTCGCATGCGGTCAGCTCCGCTCGCGGCTAGAACAGCAGCGAGGACATCCGGCGCCGGTACGCGGCGACGAGCTCCTCGTCGTCGACGACCGCGAACGCGGCGATCAGCCGCTTGCGCGCGAGGCCGTCGTTCCATTCGCGGTCGGCCTTCAGCACCGCGAGGAACTGCTCGAACGCGGCCGCCGCGTCGCCGTCGATCAGCAGCCGCACGCCGAGCAGGTCGCGCGCGGCGAGGTCGGCCGCGTCGCGCTCGATGCGCGCGCGCAGCTCCGCGGCCGGCGGCGCGTCCTTCAGCGCGCGCGCGAACTCGAGCTGGCCGCGCAGGCGCTTCGCGCGGTCGTCGGCGGCGAGATTCGCCGGCAGCGCGTCGAGCTCGGCTTCGGCCGCGGCCGCGTTGCCGGCCTGCATCTGCGCGACGGCGAGCTCGAGCTTCAGCTCCGGACG
>DASWOS010000403.1:0-2583 GCA_036398645.1 Dokdonella sp.
CGGTGCGCCCGGCGCCGTCGACGTCCGCGCCGCACGACGCCGCCGTCGTCGAGCTGCGCACGCGCTACCGACGCGTGCGCCGCGAAACCGAGCGCCTGATCGCACCGCTCGGCGCCGAGGACATGGTCGCGCAGTCGATGCCGGACGCGAGCCCGGCGAAGTGGCATCTCGCGCACACGACCTGGTTCTTCGAGACGTTCCTGCTCGCGGCTGCGTCGTCGGACTACCGGCCGTTCGATCCGGCCTACGCATACCTGTTCAACTCGTACTACGAAGCGGTCGGGCCGCGCCAACCGCGGCCGCAGCGCGGATTGCTGACGCGGCCGAGCCTCGACGAGGTGCTCGCGTACCGCCGCCACGTCGATCGCCGCATGGACGCGCTGATCGGCGCCGGGCTCGACGCCGCGCAGCGCGCGCTCGTGCGGCTCGGCCTCGCGCACGAGGAGCAGCACCAGGAGCTGCTGCTGATGGACGTGCTGCACCTGTTCAGCCGTTCGCCGCTGAAGCCGGCCTACGATCGCGAGCGTCCGCTCGAAGCCGGCGGCCGCAGCGCGGAGTTCCGCCGCGTGCACGGCGGCTTGGTCGAGATCGGCGCGCGCGGCGACGCGTTCGCGTTCGACAACGAATCGCCGCGCCATTCGGTCTGGCTGCCGCCGTACGAGATCGCCGACCGCCTCGTCACGAACCGCGAATGGCTCGCGTTCATCGCCGACGGCGGCTACCGGCGCGCGGAGCTGTGGCTGTCCGACGGCTGGGAACGCGTGCAGGCCGAAGGCTGGGAGGCGCCGCTGTACTGGGAGCGCGGTGCCGACGGCTGGCGGCAGATGAGCCTGCAGGGCCCGCGCGCGGTCGACCCGGACGCGCCGGTGCTGCACGTCAGCTACTACGAGGCCGCCGCATTCGCGAACTGGGCCGGCGCGCGCCTGCCGACCGAGGCGGAATGGGAGCACGCCGCGCGCGCAGGCGTGCTCGAGCAGGTCGACGACGTCGCCTGGCAGTGGACGCAGAGCGCCTACGCGTCGTATCCCGGCTATCGCGCGCCGCCCGGCGCGGTCGGCGAGTACAACGGCAAGTTCATGGTCGGCCAGCTCGTGCTGCGCGGCGGTGCGAGCGTGACGCCGCGCGGCCACGCGCGCGTCTCGTACCGGAACTTCTATCGGCCCGAGCAGCGCTGGATGTTCTCCGGCGTGCGCCTCGCGCGCGACGTGCACGAGGATGCGGCGCATGTACCGGACAGCGCATTCGCGGCCGACGCGGTCGCCGGCCTGTCCTCGACACCGAAGACGCTGTCGCCGAAGTACTTCTACGACGCCGCCGGCTCCGCACTGTTCGAGGCGATCTGCACGCTGCCGGAGTACTACCCGACGCGCACCGAATCCGCGCTGCTCGCCGAGATCGCCGGCGCGATTACCGAGGACGTGCCCGACGGCGCCGCGCTGATCGAGTTCGGCAGCGGCGCGAGCGAGAAGACGCGGCGGCTGCTCGATGCGGCGCCGCAGATCGCGCTGTACGTGCCGGTCGACATCAGCGCCGCCGCGCTCGAGGACGCCGCACGGCGCCTCGCCGCGGACTACCCGCGGCTCGCCGTGCAGCCGGTCGTGCAGGACTTCACCGCCGAGTTCGCGCTGCCCGAGGCGTGCCAGGCGCGCGCGAAGATCGGCTTCTTCCCCGGCTCGACGATCGGCAACTTCGATTCCGCGCAGGCGGTGCGCTTCCTGCGCTCGGCGCGCCGGCTGCTCGGCGACGGCGCGCTGTTCGTCGTCGGCGCCGACCTGGTCAAGGACGAGGCGACGCTCGTCGCCGCCTACGACGACGCGGCCGGCGTGACCGCGCGCTTCGACAAGAACCTGCTCGTGCGCATGAATCGCGAGCTCGGCGCCGACTTCGACGTCGACGCCTTCGACCACCGCGCGGTCTGGAACGCGGACGCCTCGCGCATCGAGATGCATCTCGTCAGCCGCATCGAGCAGACCGTGCACGTCGCCGGTCGCCGCTTCCGCTTCGCCGCCGGCGAGACACTGCACACGGAGAACTCGCACAAGTTCACGCCGGAAGCGTTCCGCGCGCTCGCCGGGGCGGCCGGCTGGGTCGTCGAGCGGCAATGGATCTCGCCGGCGCCGCAATTCGCGGTGTTCGCACTGCGCGCGCCGGCGCCGGCGCGAGGCTCGTAGCGCGGGACGCCGTCGCTCGTGCTCGCATCGGCGCATCGACGCGCGCCGATGCGTTTCTTCGACGCCGATCCCCGCGGCGAAGGTCCCGGCGCGAGGTCGGCGCTCGACCGACGGATTTTTCGTCTCCGCGATCGGCCCCCGGCTCTGTTCGCAGACGCGGCGCCGCGGCGGAACGCGCGCCGCTCCGGACCCGGTCGCGAGAACGGCGTCGCGCCGGCGCCGCGCTCGATCGGCCGGCACCGATCGCTCGCGTCCGCTCGCGACGCCCGCACGCCGCCGTAGAATGCGAACCCGGACGGCCCGCGCCGTTCGCGCGGCGCGCCGGAGAGCGGAAACGCGATGTCGAACGGGGAACGCAGCGAAGGCCTCGAGGATCTGCTCGAACGCGCGCTCGCGCTGCCGCCGGAGCGGC
>DASWOS010000404.1:0-1507 GCA_036398645.1 Dokdonella sp.
GGATTCTGGGGCCGCAGATGTAAACAGCACCGCTTGCAGGCGGCGGTGATCACGGCGTCTCAGGGCGGCCTCACAAATCCCCATGTACCGCCTGCAGCGCCGCGAGCGCGGCGAGGCCGGCGGTTTCGGTGCGCAGGATGCGCGGGCCCAGGCGCAATCCCTCGAAGCCGGCCTGCGCGAGCGTCGCGAGGTCGTGCTCGGACAGGCCGCCTTCGGGGCCGACCGCGAGCGTCACGCGCTCGGCCGCGGCGAGCGCGCGCACGCGCGCGCCGCCGTGCGGATCGAGTGCGAGGCGGAGGCCCGCGTCGTCGCCGAGCGCCGCGGCCCAATCGGCGAGGCGCATCGGCGCGGCGATCTCCGGCAGCCGGTTGCGGCCGCACTGCTCGCAGGCTGACGCGATCACGGCCTCCCAGTGTGCGACGCGGCGTTCGGCGCGCTCGGCGTCGAGCTTGACCTCGGTGCGGTCGGTCACCAGCGGCACGATCGCGGTGACGCCGAGCTCGGTCGCCTTCTGCAGGATCCAATCCATCTTCTCGCCGCGCGCGATGCCCTGACCGAGCGTGATGCGCATCGCGCTCTCGCGGTCGTCCGCGGCCGCCGACTCGAGCACGCGCGCGGTCACCGAGCGCTTCGCGAGCGAGGCGAGCTCGCCGGCGTACTCGCCGCCGTCGCCGTTGAACAGGCGCAGCGGATGGCCGCGGTCGAGGCGCAGCACGCGTGCGATGTGCTCGCCGGCCTGTACCGGCAGCTCGACCACGCGGCCGGGGCGCAGTGGCTGTGGCACGTAGATGCGGGGAATGCGCATGGGCTTCTCCGTCGCGGTTGCGACGCTCGCGATTGTGCGCAAGCGCCGGCGCCGATGCCAGCCGCCGCGGTGCCGCACGGCGGGTGCGATCGGCGCTGCCGCCACGCGCGCGTCGGCAGTCGTCGCGATGCGCGCCGCGCCGCGGCGCAGAGCCGTGCTTCCGCCGTCGTGCGTGCGCAGTCGCGTGCTAACGTCGCGCTCCGATCCCGAGGAGTCGTGCATGCGCTCGCGTCGTCGCGTTCGCGCCGCCGTGCTCGCCGTGTCGCTGCTCGTCGCGTTCGCCGCGGCGGCGACCGTCGTCGCGACCGTGCTGCTCTGCGCGCCGGACCGGCGGGCGGTCGGCGCGACGCCGGCTGATCTCGGCGCGCGTGCGGTCGCGATCGACAGCGGCTCGGGTGCGCGGCTGCAGGGCTGGTTCGTCACCGGGCGCGCGCATCGTGGCGCGGTGCTGCTGCTGCACGGCGTGCACGCGAACCGTCTCGCGATGCTCGGCCGCGCACGCTTCCTCGCCGCGGCCGGCTACGCGGTGCTGCTGATCGACTTCCGCGCGCACGGCGAGAGCGGCGGCGACGCGATCACGTTCGGCCGGCTCGAGAGCCGCGACGCACGCGCCGCGCTCGCGTTCCTGCGCGACGCCGCGCCGGGCGAGCGCGTCGGCGTGATCGGCGTCTCGATGGGCGGCGCGGCCGCGCTGCTCGCCGA
>DASWOS010000405.1:0-7548 GCA_036398645.1 Dokdonella sp.
CTCGCGCACGTAGCTGCGGTCCCAGCGCAGGAACATCTTGCACAGGCGCGAGTAGGTCGTCGGCACCAGCGTGTGCACGATCGCGGCGCGCTGATAGATGCAGTCGTAGCCTTCCGCGAGAATGTCGTTCGTCAGCGCGCGGTCCTCGCCGTAGGTGCACGGGCGGCCGAGGAAGCGCTGCCCCATCCAGCGGTCGAGCACCTTGCGCACGACCGTCGCGCGGTAGCCGGCGAGCGCGCCGGGGCAGCAGTAGACCGTGCCGTACGTGCTCTGCACCGCGCGCAGGAAGTCGAACGCCAGCGCGAAGCGGACCTTCAGCATGCGCGGGATCAGGCCGCTCGTGCGGTTGAACACGCTGACCTTGCCGGCGACCGCGCCGACGCGCGGATCGCGGAACGCGCCGGCCATCGCGAGCAGCGTGTCCGGCTCGATGACGCTGTCGGAGTCGATCGTGACCATGATCGAGCCGCGGCCGCGGCGGAACCCGGCCTCGAGCGCGGCGCGCTTGCCGCGGTTGCGCGCGAAGCGCAGCGGCGTGACCAGATCCGGGTACTTGCGCGCCTCGCGCAGGACGTGGTCCCAGGTGTCGTCGACGCTGCCGTCGTCGACGACGAAGATCTCGAGCCGGTCGTGCGGATAGCGCGCGCGCGCGACCGACTCGATCGAGCGCGCGACCATCGCGCCCTCGTTGTAGGCCGGGATGATCACGGTCAGCGTCGGCGCCTCGGCCGGGTCGACCGGCGCCGGCGTGCGGTAGCGGAACCAGAGCAGCGTGCGGAACAGCAGCATCAGCATGCCCATCGCGCCCCACAGCAGCGCTGGCCCGACCAGGAATCGTCCCCAGCCGTGATGCCGCGCCGAGTTCAGCACGCCGTTGAACACGTGGAAGCGCCAGCTTCCGTACAGCAGCACCGCGAAGCCGAGCAGGATGATCGCGCGATAGAGCAGGTCGCCGGGCTGATCTTGATAGTCGTGGACGCGCCGCGAGGCGCCGGGCAGGATCGCGCAGTGATTCGATTCCATCTCGACTGGCCGGATTTCAAAGCGGCGATTCTCGCGAGGGGAACGACAACATCGTATGAATACAGAACGAAGAAAACGTTAGCCGAGCGCTGCGTCGGCGAGGCCTTCGTCGTGCAGCGGATCGGGCGCGGTCGTCGCTGCGCTGCGGCACGTCGCGACGCGCGCGCGGCATCGCAGGCCCCGCGCCGGCTGCCGCCGCGCGCCGGTCGCTATACTGGCTGCCCGACCCGAACGCAGGACGCAGACGACGATGACGGACGATCGCCTTTCCGGCGCCGGACCGGCGCTCCGGAGATGCCGATGACGAGCCCCGCGCCGGCATGGTCCGCGCGCGACCGCGTGCTCGTGCTCGCGCCGCATCCGGACGACGAGACGCTCGCCGCCGGCGAGTTGATGCAGGCGGCGCTCGGTGCCGGTGCGACGCTGCGCATCGTATTCGCGACCGACGGCGACAACAATCCGTGGCCGCAGCGCTGGCTCGAGAAACGCTGGCGCATCGGCGCGGCCGCGCGCGCGCACTGGGGCGAGCGGCGCCGGCGCGAGGCGCAGGCGGCGCTCGCGGTGCTCGGCGTCGATGCGTCGGCCGCGCGCTTCCTCGGCTGGCCGGACCAAGGCCTGACCGAGCGCCTGATGCGCGACGACGCCGCGCTCGCCGCGCTCACCGACGAGATCGCCGCGTTCGCGCCGACGCACGTCGTGCTGCCGCGGCTCGCGGATCGTCATCCGGACCACAGCGCGCTGCGCGTCATGGGCGAGCTCGCGCTGCTGCGCGCCTCGAGCCGCGCGCAACTGCTCGGCTATCTCGTGCACGGCGCCGAGCGCGCGGCGCCGGTCCACGCGGCCGACGTGCCGCAGCGCCGCCGGCGCAAGCGCGAGGCGATGCTCGCGCACGAGAGCCAGATCGCGCTGAGCCGGCGCCGGCTGCTCGAGCTCGCCGCGCAACCGGAGCGCTTCGAAGTCGTCGAGTCGGTCGGCGGCGAATGCCCGCCTCCGGCCGAGCTGCGCCTCGCGCATCGCGCCGGCGCGCTGCCGCACGACCTGCTGCTGATCGCGGCGACGCCGGGCGAGACGGTCCGCTTCCGCGTGCGCCTGCCGCGCCTGCGCATGGGCGCGCGCTCGATCCGCGTCGCCGACCCGCACGGCCGCGAGCTGTCGCTCGCCGTCGAGGCCGACGCGCTGCGCGTCGCGCTGCCCGCGCTCGCTCCGGCCCCGGTCGCGGTCTACGCGAAAGTCCATCGCGTCGGTCGGCGCCTCGTCGTGTTCGATCGCGAACCGTGGCACCGCGCCGGCGTCGCGTTGCCGCTGCCGCTCACCGCCGTCGCGCCGCGCGCGGCCGCCGGGCTCGTCTGAGCGGATCTGCTGCGGCGCCGCATGTGTGCGGCTGTCGCTGCACCGCGCGCCGCGCTACACTCCAAGCGCCCGGCCAGCTGGCGACTGCTGCCGTCTCTCTCAGGACAACGGCAGCCGGCGAACAGCCAAGCGGCTGGACGGGCACTCGCCGAGGCGCGCCCATCCGGCGCGACGCCGCGGAACCGCGCGGCGCCTGCGAGCCTTCCCCGATTTTACCGCGGCGTTTCGATGCGTGCCGGCGCGGTCGATCGGGCGCGGCGATCCGCTCGTCGCCGCGGCCCGCCACCTCCCGCCGTCGCTCGCCGAGAGCAGCGCGAAGCGCAGCGGCACGCCCGTGCCGATGCGGCTCCGCTTCTCGGTCCGTCGACCTTGCCGGATTCCGTCGTCTCGAAGGAACGCCGCGTGCGCGCGGGGGCCGGCCGGCGCGCTGCATTATCGATGCGTCGGCGCGGCTGCCGCCCGGGTCGGGAATTTCTCCTGCGCCGGGCATGCCGCACGCCGGCACAATGCGCGGCGTGCTCCGCGATCGCCGCCCGGCTGCCGCACTGGCTCGAACGACGCGCCGACTCGTCGCCGTCGCGGCGCTGCTCGCGGCCGGCTTCGCATTCGGCCGCGCTTGGCACGGCGGCGCGGTCGCGCCGGCGGACGGCGTCTACACGCTGTACCTCGGCAAGCTCGACGACCGCGGCGTGCGCAATTACGTCGCGACGTTCGACGGCAGCGACGCGGGCGCCGAGCGCAACCGCGATCGCTGCGGCGAGCTGCGCACGCTGCTGCAGGGACGCGCGACGCCGCCGCTCGTGTTCTGGTGCGAGGCCGGCCGCTACCGCGGCTGACGCGCGACGGCGGTGAAGGCGCACGCGTCGGCGCATGCGAGCGGCGTCTCGACGCGCGCAGGTCCGACGGAGTGTCGCGCCGCGGCAGCACGCGGTCGCGCGTCGATCGTCCTCGCGGCGTGCGGAGCAGCGCCGTGCCCGCGCACTGGCGCGACGTCGCCGCCGCGTTTCCGCGGACCGCGCATCGTGCGCCGCGTTCGGGCATCATCGGATCACCGGCGGCGCGCGCCGCCTCACGAGCGGAGGATTCGATGAAGACCGCAGCCCGATTCTGCATCGCCGCCGGCATCGCGCTGGTCGCCGGATGCGCGAGCGCGAATTACGAGACGCTCCGATCGACGAGCTCCGGAGACGGCAGCAACTCCGACGCGGCCTGGCACGTGCTCGACTCGAACGGCGACGGCTACCTCACCGTCGACGAGCTCGAGCAGCAGCACGAGATCGGCCTGCTGCAGGAGATCTACGTCGCCGATACGGATCACGACGATCGCGTTTCGCGGGCCGAGTGGAATGCGTGGTGGCCGCTGATGTCGAAGACCGAGCCGTCGGAGAACATGGCGGCGCTGAACGCGAGCGCGGCGCCGGTGGACGGCATACGCGCGCATTAGCAGCGCCGAGCGTCGCGCCGAAGCCGGCCACTGCGCTCGTGCAGGCCGCGGAGGCGAGAACGAAAAAGGCCGCCTCGATGAGGCGGCCTTTTCGTCGGAATCACTGGTCGGGGTGAGAGGATTCGAACCTCCGACTTCTACCTCCCGAAAGTAGCGCTCTACCAGGCTGAGCTACACCCCGACGGTCCGGCTTCGGGCGAGCGGGGCGTGGACGACGCCGAGCGGCCGAAGCGGGCCGCGAATAGTAGCGGCGCCGCTGCACGCACGCAACCTTTCGGCGCGAACCGCACCGCCGCGCGCCACGGCGCGGCGGCGCGTGCGGCAGCCGCCTCGATGCGTTCTGCTACGCTATGCGGCTCGTTTTCGTAGCGCGAGCCGCGGTCGGACCGGCGGCATGACAGAGGAATTCCGATGGCCGTAACCCAGGCGCGCAGCGTGCCCGGCGTGCTCGAGCTGCTGCCGCTCGACCAGGTCGCGTTCCAGGCGATGCTCGACGCGATCCGGCGCAACTTCGAGCGCTTCGGCTTCCTGCCGATCGAGACTCCGGTCATGGAGTACGCGAGCGTGCTGCTGACGAAGGAGGGCGGCGAGACCGAGCGCCAGGTCTACTTCGTGCAGTCGACCGGCTCGCTCGAGCAGGGCGAGAAGCCGGAGCTCGCGCTGCGCTTCGACCTGACCGTGCCGCTCGCGCGCTACGTCGCCGAGCACGAGCACGACCTCACGTTCCCGTTCCGCCGCTACCAGATCCAGCGCGTCTACCGCGGCGAGCGCGCGCAGCGCGGACGCTTCCGCGAGTTCTACCAGTGCGACATCGACGTGATCGGCAAGGATCACCTGTCGGTGCGCTACGACGCGGAACTGCCGGCGGCGATCTACGCGGTGTTCCGCGAGCTCGACATCGGCGCGTTCACGATCCAGCTCAACAACCGCAAGCTGATGCGCGGCTTCCTCGAGGGTCTCGGCGTCGCCGATGCCGAGCGCCAGGCCGCCGTGCTGCGCGAGGTCGACAAGCTCGACAAGCGCGGTGCCGAGCACGTGCGCGCGACGCTCGCCGGCGACGGCTTCGGCCTGGCGGGCGACGTCGTCGAACGCCTGCTCGCGTTCGTCGCGACGCGCTCGACCTCGCTCGACGACGCGTGCGCGAAGCTCGACGCGCTCGGCGCCGGCAGCGAAGCGCTCGAGCAGGGCCGCTCCGAGCTCCGCGAAGTGCTGCGGCTGATCCGCGCGTTCGGCGTGCCGGAGTCGCATTTCGCGCTGAACCTGTCGATCGCGCGCGGTCTCGACTACTACACCGGCACGGTCTACGAGACGACGCTGAACGAGCACCCGGAGATCGGTTCGATCTGCTCGGGCGGCCGCTACGAGAATCTCGCGAGCCACTACACGAAATCGAAGCTGCCGGGTGTCGGCATCTCGATCGGCGCGACGCGGCTCTACTGGCAGCTGCGCGAAGCCGGCCTGTCGCCCGGCGGGCGCAGCACCGTGCAGGTGCTCGTCGCGCAGATGGACGAAGCCGAGCTGCCGCGCTACCTCGCGCTCGCCACCGAGCTCCGCGACGCCGGCATCAACACCGAGGTCGTCGTCGAGCCCGGCAAGCTCGCGCGCCAGTTCAAGTACGCCGATCGCGCCGGCATCCGGTTCGTCGCGGTGCTCGGTCCCGACGAGATCGCGAAGGACGTCGTCACGATCAAGGACCTGCGCAAGCAGGACCAGTTCGAGGTGCCGCGCGCGGAGCTCGCCGAGACGCTGCGCGTCGAGATCGCGCAGGCCGCGGTGATGCCGCGCGTCGAGCGCAATTAGCGAAGACCGCGCGACGGCGCGGTCGCGGGCGCGGCGTTCGCGACCGTGCGTCACACGGGCGCGACGCCGGCGCGCGCGGAACGGCGGTCCGGATCGGCACGCGTTGCGCGTCGTCGCGCCGAACGCGCCGGGCGCAGCCGCTGCGGCGCGAGCCGAAACCGATTCCGCGCGTCGCCGGCAGCGACGACGAGCGCCGGAGCCGTCGCCGGCGCGAGCCGACGGCAGCGTCGTCGGCGCCGCAACCTGCGCGCCGCGGCGCAAGAGACCTTGCCGGCGAGACGGCCGGCGTGCAGAACGAGAAACGCACATGGCAACGATCACGCTCGACGGCCGTCATCTCACGCGCGCACAGGTCGTCGCGGTCGCGCGCGGCGCCGACGTCGCGCTCGACGCGGCGCAGCTTTCACGCGTGCAGCGCGCGGCGGACTTTCTCGCCGAGAAGGTTCGCTGCGGCGAGCCGATCTACGGCGTGACGACCGGTTTCGGCAGCAACGCCGACAAGCTGCTCGGCGCGCACCGCGCGCGCGACGAGCTGCCGGGCGGCAATCCGGAGACGCACGAAGGCGGTCTGCTCGAGGAGCTGCAGCGCAACCTCGTCATCACGCACGCGGTCTGCGTCGGCGAGCCGTTCGCGGCCGACGTCGTGCGCGCGATGCTCGCGATCCGCATCAACACGCTGATGCGCGGCCACTCCGGCATTCGCGCCTCGACGCTGCAGGCGCTCGCGGAGCTCTTGAACCGCGACGTGATCCCGCTGATTCCGCAGAAGGGCTCGGTCGGCGCGAGCGGCGATCTCGCGCCGCTGTCGCATCTCGCGATCGTGCTGCTCGGCGGCGGCGAGGCGTTCCATCGCGGTGAGCGCGTGCCGGGTGCCGAGGCGCTCGCACGCGCCGGGCTCGAGCCGGTGCGGCTCTCGTTCAAGGAAGGCCTCGCGCTGAACAACGGCACGACGCAGATGCTCGCCTGCGCCGTGCTCGCGCTCGACCGGCTCGACCGGCTCGTCGCGACCGCCGATCTCGCCGCGGCGATGACGCTCGACGCGTTCGCCGGCCGCGGCGGCGCGCTGCGCGAGGACGTGCACGCGCTGCGTCCGCATCCGGGCCAGATCGAGTCGGCGCAGCGCCTGCGCGCGCTGCTCGACGGCTCGACGCTGGTCGACATCGCGTACCACCTCGTGCCGCGCTTCAAGCCGTGGCTCGCCGAGTCGTGGAGCGATGCGGAGGACCAGCGTCAGCGCTTCGACATCGCGTGGGACTACGTGCCGCCGTCGCAGCGCCACGGCCGCGAGGCATTCTACCGGCGCTTCCTGCCGTTCAAGGGCGGCAAGAAGCACCAGCCGCAGGACGCGTACTGCCTGCGCTGCGCGCCGCAGGTGCACGGCGCCGTGCGCGACGCGCTCGCACAGGCCGCGCACGTGGTCGAGATCGAACTGAACGCGGTGACCGACAATCCGCTGATCTTCCCGGACGCCGAGCGCGCCGAGGTCATCGAGGATCAGGTCGTCTCGGCCGGCCATTTCCACGGCATGCCGCTCGCGCTCGCGATGAGCTACGTGAAGGCCGCGATCCCGGTGCTCGCATCGATCTCGGAGCGACGCCTGAACAAGCTCGTCGATCCGGCGACGAGCGACGGGCTGCCGGCGTTCCTGATCGGCAACGAGGACGCGACCGATTCCGGCTTCATGATCGTGCAGTACACCGCCGCCGCGCTCGTCAACGACCTCGCCACGCGCGCGCACCCGGCCAGCGTCTACTCGATCCCGACCAGCGCGAACGCCGAGGACCACGTCTCGATGGGTGCGAACGAGGCGCGCCACGTGCTCGAGATGAGCGAGGACCTCGGCCACGTGCTCGCGCTGGAGCTGTACACGGCCGCGCAGGCGCTCGATTACCGCCAGGACATGCTGAACGCCGCGCGCCGGCTCGCGCAGC
>DASWOS010000406.1:0-4933 GCA_036398645.1 Dokdonella sp.
ACCGACGCGCGCCGCCGTGCGCGGCCTGGCCGCCGCGCTGTCGCTCGTCTCGCTCGCCGCGGCGGCCGCGCCGGTGCCGCAGCCGCCGACGATGCAGCAGCTGCTCGACGCCTCGAAGCCGTCGGACTGGCGTACGCCCGATCCCGAGAACACGCTCTATCTCGATCTGGCCGCCGGGCGCGTCGTCGTCGAGCTCGCGCCGGCGTACGCGCCGCGCCATGCGGAGAACGTCAAGACGCTCGCACGCGCGCATTACTTCGACGGCCTCGCGCTCCTGCGCGTGCAGGACGACTTCGTCGTGCAGTGGGGCGACCCGGATGCGGAGACGCCGGCGAAGGCGCGACCGCTCGGCCGCGCCAGCCGCACGCTCGCGCCGGAGTTCGAGCGCGCGCTCGCGCCGGACCTGCCGTTCACGACGCTGCCGGACGGCGACGTCTATGCACCCGAGGTCGGCTTCTCCGCCGGCTTTCCGGCCGCGCGCGACGTGAAAGCCGGCCGTTCCTGGCTCGCGCACTGCTACGGCATGGTCGGCGCCGGCCGCGACGTCGGCGCCGACACCGGCAACGGCGCCGAGCTCTACGTCGTGATCGGCCACGCGCCGCGGCAGCTCGACCGCAACGTCGCGCTGGTCGGCCGCGTCGTCGCCGGCATCGAGCGGCTGTCCGCGCTGCCGCGCGGCTCTGGTCCGCTCGGCTTCTACGAACACGCCGAGCAGCGCGTGCCGATCGGTTCGCTGCGCGTCGCCGCCGACGTTCCCGTGGCCGAGCGCACGCCGCTCGAGATCCTGCGCACGGACACGCCGACGTTCGCCGCGCTGGTCGAATCGCGGCGCAATCGCCGCGACGACTGGTACAAGGTGCCGGCCGGCCGCATCGATCTCTGCAACGTGCCGTTGCCGGTGCGCACGCCGCCGCCCGCGCATGCCGCCGCGACCCCGGCCGCGCGCTGAGCGCTCAGCACGCTGCGGCTGGCACGCTTCGGCGGCGAACGGGTCGCCCGCGGCATTCCGGGTCGCGGCTGAAGCCGGCTGCTACAGGTGCGCGGCGCCGAACGTGTCGCAGCTCTTCATGTCGCCGGACGAGAACCCGCTGCGGAACCAGCGCACGCGCTCGGCCGACGTGCCGTGCGTGAACGAATCCGGCACGACGTAGCCGCGCGTCTGCTTCTGCAGCGTGTCGTCGCCGATCTGATTCGCCGCGTTCAGCGCGGCCTCGACGTCGCCCTGCTGCAGCCAGTCGAGCTGCTTGTTCGCGAGGTTCGCCCAGACGCCGGCGAAGCAGTCGGCCTGCAGCTCCTGCCGCACCGACAGGCCCTCGGCGCCCTGCATCGGCGTGCCGCGCTGCGCCTGGCGCTCGACCTGATCCATGATGCCGACCAGGTTCTGCACGTGATGGCCGATCTCGTGCGCGATCACGTAGGCGCGCGCGAAGTCGCCGGCCGCGTGGAAGCGCTGCTGCATCTCCTGGAAGAAGTCGAGGTCGAGATAGACCTGGCGGTCGCCGGGGCAGTAGAACGGTCCCATCGCGGCCGACGCCGCACCGCAGGCCGACTGCACCGCGCCGTGAAACAGCACGAGCCGCGGCGCCGGATAGCGCTTGCCGCCGGCCTCGAACACCTGGCCCCAGACGTCCTCGGTGCTGCCGAGGACCTTGCGCACGAACTCGGTCTGCTCGTCGTTGCCGGCCGGCGCGACCTGCGGCTGCGCGACCTCGCCGCCGCCCTGCATGCTGCCGAGCAGCTGCAGGATCTCGCCGGGATTCTTGCCGAACAGCAGCCCGATGATGATGACGACGACGATGCCGCCGAGTCCGAGTCCGCGGCCGCCGCCGAACGAAGGCCCGCCGCCACCACCGCCGCCTTCGTCCTCGACGACGTTGTCGCTGCTGCGACCTTTCTGCCAGAGCATGGCGCGTCCCTCGTCCGACCCGGCGAATCCGGCCGCGCGACACTACTCTGAGCCGTCGAACCGCTGCAAGCGGGCGCGCGCGCCGGCGACTGCGCGGCGGCCGATCGTCTCGAAAGTTCACCGCGCGGCCACCGAACGTGGGGCGGGCGCGCCGCTCCGTTGGCCGGTGCTGCGCTGCGCGGCGAGCCGGCGCCGCTCCGCCGGCGCGTGTCGTCGCGCGCGCACCGGCCGCGGCGCATGCCTGCGCGGGACGGGCGGCCCGCGGTTCGCACGAGCGTGTCGAGTCCGCTCCGCGCCCGCTCCGTCCGCGCGCGTGGAGCATCGCCGTGACCGCGATGCGGGTCCGGCGGGTGGGTCGCGTGCGGGGCAACGCTGGATGCGCAGTCCATACGCTCGCCAGGCCACGCCGCGGCGGCGGCGGCGGTCGAGCATCGTCGAGCTCGAGTCCGCGCGGTGCGGCGGCGCCACAGGCGCGGCGGCGCCGCGGCCGAACGCGGCGGCGCGCCTGCCTGCTAAGCTAGCCCTCCTCCCGGCAGAACCGATTCCTCATGGCCGCAACCGATCCCGCGCGCGCCGACGCCGGCGCTGCGCCCGCCCCGATCTCCGCGCCGAAGCCGTCGTCCGAGGCCGCGCTCGATGCACGCCTCGACGGATTGCCGCTGCGCGCGCGCCGCCTGCTGCGCGACGCGCGCGGCGCGATCGACCAGCGCAACGCCGACGGCGCGGCCACGCTGCTCGCGCGCGCCGAGCCGTTCGCGGCCTCGCATCCCGAGTACTGGCGCCTGCTCGGTGTCGTGCGCCATCTGCACGACGACATCGACGGCGCGCTCGCCGCGCTGCGCCGCGCGCTCGAGCTGAAGCCGTCCGATCCGGTCATTCTGACCAACCTCGGCGTCGCGCTGCGCGAGAGCGGGCAGATCGACGCAGCGCTCGCGACGCTGCGCCGTGCCTGCGACCTCGGCCCGGATCTCGCCGCGACCTGGCACAACCTCGCGCGCACGCTGAACGCGCAGGCGAACGTCGGCGAGGCGAACGAGGCGTTCGCGCGCGCGGTCGCCTGCGATCCGAACCATACGCGCGCGCGGCTCGGCTACGCGCAGACGCTGAACAACCTCGGCCGCACCGCGGAGTCGGCCGACGAGTTCCGCCGCGTGCTGCGCCGCGACCCCGGCGCGATCCGCGCCTGGGTCGCGCTCGCGAACCTGAAGACCGTGCGGCTGACCGCCGAGGAGACCGCCTGGCTCGACCGCGTCTACGCCTCGTCCGGACTCGCCGACGACGATCGCATCAAGCTCGGCTTCGCGCTGGCGAAGGCGCTCGAGGACCAAGGCCGCTTCGAGGAAGCGTTCACGATCTATTCGAGCGCGAATGCGCTGAAGCGGCGCTCGATGGACTGGGACGCCGCCGCGTTCAGCCGCCACGTCGACGCGACGATGGCCGCATTCACGCCGCCGCCGCGCCCGGCGCCGACGAAGGCGCTCGGCCGCGAGGTCATCTTCATCGTCAGCCTGCCGCGCTCCGGCTCGACGCTGACCGAGCAGATCCTCGCCTCGCATCCGGACGTCGAGGGCGCGAACGAGCTGGTCGACATGCAGGTCGTGCTCGACGAAGAATCCGCCCGTCGCGGCGCGCCGTTTCCGCAGTGGGTGCCGCACGCGAAGCCGGCGGACTGGCAGCGCATGGGACGCCGCTATCTCGAACGCACCGAGCGCTGGCGCGGCGCGCGCGGACGCTTCACGGACAAGTCGCTCGGCACCTGGCGCTATCTCGGCGCCGCGGCGACGATGCTGCCGGGCGCGCACTTCGTCAGCGTGCGGCGCGATCCGGTCGAGACCTGCCTGTCGTGCTTCCGCCAGCTGTTCGGCGCCGACGGCCACGCGTACAGCTACGACATCGCCGAGATGGCGGCGTACTGGCGCGATTACGACCGCCTGACGCGGTTCTGGCACGCGCATTTTCCGCACCGCGTGCACGATTTCGGCTACGAGGCGCTGCTCGGCAATGCCGAGGCCGAGGTGCGGCGGCTGCTCGAGTTCCTCGATCTGCCGTTCGACGCGGCGTGCCTCGAGTTCCATCGCACCGAGCGCAACGTACGCACGGTCAGCGCGGCGCAGGTGCGCGAACCGCTGCGCGGCGACACCGCACGCGCGGACCGCTACGGCGGACTGCTCGCGCCGTTGCGGCTCGCGCTCGGCCAGCCGGCGTCCGCGACGCCGCGCCCGGCTCCGGTGCGCAGCGCATGAGCGCGGAGCGACCCGGCGCCGACGGCACGCCCGCGGACGGCGGCGCCGCCCCGGCCGTGCTCGGCTATTCGTCGGCGCATGCGGCCGAATGGCTCGCGCAGGCCGGCGCGCACCTGCAGCGCGGCGAGCTCGATCAGGCCGAGATCGTGCTCGCGGAAGCCGCCGCGCTGCGGCCGGACGATCCGGACGCGCATCGGCTGAAGGCGGTGCTCGTACATTTGCGCGGCGATCCGCAGCGCGCGGCGCGAATGCTCGGCGAGGCGAGCGCGCGCTGGCCGGACCATGCCGCGATCCTGAACAATCTCGGCGGCGCGCTGCGCGATGCCGGCGACTTCGACGGCGCGATCGCGGCGCTGCGCAAGTCCTGCGAGATCGAGCCGCGCGCGCCGGCGAGCTGGTACAACCTCGGCGTCGCATTGGCCGGCCGCGGCCGCATCGAGGAAGCCGAAGCCGCGTTCGCGCGCGCGCTCGAGCGCAGGCCCGAGTACCACGCCGCGCAGCTCGCCGACGCCGACATGCTCGTGCGGCTCGGCCGCACCGAGCGCGCCGCCGAGCGCTATCGCGCGCTGCTGCAGCGTGTGCCGCAGACGATTCCGGCCTGGGTCGGCCTCGCCGGCGGCGCCGGCGCGGCGCTGTCCGACGCGGAGCTCGCGACGCTGCGCGCGGTCGCCGCCGTGCCCGCGCTCGACGCGAATGCGCGCGCCGCGGCGTCGTTCGCGCTCGGCTACGCGCACGAGAAGCGCGGCGAATGGGACGCCGCATTCGACGCATTCACTGCCGCGAA
>DASWOS010000407.1:0-1961 GCA_036398645.1 Dokdonella sp.
AACGCGAGATAGGCGATGGCCGCGGACGCGATCGCGGTCGCGAGCAGCGGCCACAGCGCCTTCACGCTGGCCAGCGCATCCTCGCCGGCGCGGCGATGGCTGAGGAGACGGATCGGATATTCCTGCGCGACGCCGAGCAGCGTGAAGCCGAACGCGAGCGTGATGCCGTGCGCCGAGCCGAACGCGAGCGCGAGCGCGGCGACGCCGGCGAGCGCGCCGCTCGCGACCGGCAGCGCGGCGAGCAGCAACGCCGGCAGGCTGCGATACGCCAACAGCAGCAACACGACGAAGCCGAGCGTGCTGACCAGGCCGATGCGGTCCGCCTCGGCGCGCGTGCGCGCGTCGATCAGCACCGTGAAATAGCCCGGCCCGCTCAAGGTCAGCCTCGCCTCGCCGGCGCCGGGCAAGCCGCGGAACGCCGTCTCGAGCGCATCGATCGCGGCGCGCTGCGCGGCGGGATCGAAGCCCGGCGCGCGCGTCTCGGCGATCAGCAGCGCGGCGCCGTCGGCGGAGAACCAGACGCCCTCGCGCGTCGCCGGCGTCTTCGGCGGCGACCAGCGCTCGGCGAGGTTCAACGTCTCCAGCGTCGGGTCGCGCGGCAGCAGCGGCTTCAACAGCGGCGCCGCCGGCGACGCGAGGTCCTCGACGCGCTGCTCGAGCTGCTCGGCGAGGAACGTCGCGTCGAGCCGGTGCCGGTCGAGCGTCGGCGACAACAGATAGCGATACGGCAGCAGCGCGTCGTCGAGCACGGACGCGTCGAACGCGCCGTCGAAGACCTGCTCGAAGTGCGCGTCGTCGCGGCGCAACGCGCCGGCGAGCGCACGGCTGAGCGCGGCGAGGCGCGCCTCGTCGGCGCCGCCGATCGCGATCAGCAGCAGCCGCGAGCCGGGCCCGTCGCCGATCTGGTCCATCAGCAGCTTCTGGTCAGCGCTCTGCGGCGGCGGCATGAAGCTGCGCAGATCGGTGTCGACGTGCAGGAGGCGCACGGCGACGGCGGCGAGCGCCGCGAGCGCGAGCAGCCACGCGCCGACGAGCACGCGGCGGCGCGCGTCAGCGCGCATCGACCGCGTCCGCGCGGCTCGGTCGGCGCCGCGGCGTGCTCATCGCGCGGCGGCGCCGCGGCACAGCGCCTCGATCTGCGCCGGCAGCGGCCGCGCCGGCAGCGGCGTCGCGGCGAGCGTCCCGACCAGCAGCACGTCGACGTCGCCGTCCGTCTCGCGCGTGCGGAAGCAGCGCGGCTCGCTGCCGGCGCCGTCGACCTCGATCGCGCGGACGCGCCGCGCGAGGCGCGCGTCGCGCGGCGTCAGCGTCAGCCGCCACGCCGCGCCGGAGCCGCTCGCGGCGAGCTCGAAGTCGCGCGCGAGCGCGCCGGCGTCGCCGCCGAGCAGCGCCGAGAAGCCGCGCAGGAAGCCGTCGAGCTCCGGCGCCTGCGCGAGCGACACGCGGCGCGGCGCGCGTCCGTCGCGCTCGACGACGGCCTCGCCGTCGGCGACCGTCGTGCGCTCGTGATACGGACGATCGACGCTGCGGCCGAGGCGCCCGGGACCGGCGTAGTCGAGCGCGCCGTGCAGGATCAGCGGGCGGTCGAGCAACGCCGAGAAGCGCACCTCGGCATAGGCCGTGCGCGCCGGCGGCGCGCGCTTCAGGCCGGCGACGATCGCCGCCGCGTCGACCGCGGCGTGCGTGCCGTCGGCGAGCGGATCAGGCGGCGCCGCGGGACACGGCAGCGCGAGCCAGGCGAGCATCGTCAGCGCGAGCCGGATCGGGTTCCCAGAAGTCATGCCAGTTGAACCAGTTGTAGGGAGCGTCGCGGACGTAGTGCTCGAGGCGCGCCGCGTAGCGCTGCGCGAGCGCACGCAGCTCGCCCTGACGTTCGCGGCGCGACAGCACGATCTCGTCGGCGAACGCCTCGAAGTGGATCTCGTAGCGATTGCCGCCGCGGTACAAGCCGAGGCAGAACA
>DASWOS010000408.1:0-3004 GCA_036398645.1 Dokdonella sp.
GAGGCCGTGGAACGGGCGCGGGTCGGCGTCGAACACGAGCGGCAGGAAGTGGCGGTCGCCTTCCCACATCGGCAGCTCGGACAAGCGCGCGAGCGCGACCCATTCGAGCGCGCCCTCGGGATTGCGCTCCAGCGGCGTGCCTTCGAAGCGCGTGATCGTGAACACGAAGCCGAGCCAGTCCTCGCCGTGCTTGCCGAAGCCGGGCCAGCTGATCGTGCCGCGCAGCGAAAGCTCCGTGCATTCGATGCCGGCTTCCTCGCGGATCTCGCGGCGCAGGCCGGCGAGCACGTCCTCGTGCGGATCGAGCTTGCCGCCGAGGCCGTTGTACTTGCCGAGATGCTGATCGTCCGGGCGCGCGTTGCGGTGGATCATCAGCACGCGGCGCCGGTCCGGCGACAGGACGTATCCGAGCGTGGCGACGATCGGCGTGTACGGCATCGGCTGCGACGACGGGGTGGGTCGGCAATCATAACCGGCGCGGCTACAATCGTGCCGATCGGCCGCGCTCCGCCGCGGCCGCCGCGTTTTCCGTTCCGGCGCCGCACGGCGGCCCACCGACTTCGAGGACTCCCGATGAGCATCGAGACCATTTCCGAGCAGAAGAGCTTCGGCGGCGTGCAGGGCTTCTACAAGCACGAGTCGAAGGAGACCGGCGGCACGATGAAGTTCGGCGTGTTCCGCCCGCCGCTCGCGAAAGGCGACAAGGCGCCGGTGCTGTACTACCTCGCCGGCCTGACCTGCACCGAGGAAACCGCGGTCATCAAGGCCGGCTTCCAGCGCCTCGCCGCCGAGCTCGGCCTGATCATCGTCACGCCGGACACGAGCCCGCGCGACACCGGTATCGACGGCGCGACCGGCGACTGGGAGTTCGGCGAAGGCGCCGGCTTCTATCTCGACGCGACGACGCCGGCGTTCGCGAAGCGCTTCCGCATGTACAGCTACGTGACCGAGGAGCTGCCGGCCGTGCTCGGCGATGCGTTCGCCGACGCGGACCTCTCGCGCGAGAGCATCTTCGGCCACTCGATGGGCGGCCACGGCGCGCTGACGATCGCGCTCAAGAATCCGGACCGCTACCAGTCGGTCTCCGCGTTCGCGCCGATCGTCGCGCCGAGCCAGGTGCCGTGGGGCCGGAAGGCGCTGCCGCGCTACCTCGGCGACGACCAGAACAGTTGGCGCCCGTACGACGCGGTCGCGCTGCTCGAGGACGGCCACCGCTTCCCCGGCACGATCCTCGTCGACCAGGGCTATGCGGACAAGTTCCTCGAGCCGCAGCTGCAGCACTGGCGCCTCGACGCGGCCGCGCGCGCGGCCGGTCAGGCGCTGACGCTGCGCGTGCACGCCGGCTACGACCACAGCTACTACTTCATCTCGTCGTTCGTCGAGGACCATCTGCTGCATCACGCCGAGGCGCTGCTCGGCTGAGCGCGCCGCGCGGACGCCGCAGCGCGCGGCGCGAACGCGGACCGTGCTCCCGCCGCCGGCCGCTCTGCGAGGGGCGCCGGCGCGTCGAGACCGGCATGAATCCGATCGCGCTCGCTGCGGGCGCGGCGCGCCGATTACCGATCCGGCGTTGGTGCGGCTCGCGGTGCCGACCTAACAAGCTCGCACAGCACGCGACGGCCGTGCCGGGCTCGGCGGCGTCGAGGTCCGTGACGACGCGACGCGCGCCGACGCGCCCGGCCGTCGGCGCGGCTTGCCTCGGCCGGAGCGCCGCGGCGTGCGCGGCGGTTCGACGACGGTCGCGGCGCGGCGCCGGCGGCGACTAGCGTCCGATGTCCTCGTTCCAGAGCTCCGGGCGATCGCGCATGAACGCGGCCATCAGCACGGCGCAGGCCGCGTCGTCGACGACGTCGACGCGAACGCCACGGCTGCGCAGCCAGTCCTCCTCGCCGACGAACGAGCGGTGCTCGCCGACGACGACGTGGCGGATGCCGTACAGCACGATCGCGCCGCTGCACATCGCGCACGGCGACAGCGTCGTGTACAGCGTGCAGTCGCGATAGACGCGCGCCGGCCGGCGGCCGGCGTTCTCGAGCGCGTCCATCTCCGCGTGCAGGATCGCGCTGCCGTTCTGCACGCGGCGGTTGCGCCCGCGGCCGAGGATGCGGCCGTCGTGGACGAGCACCGAGCCGATCGGGATGCCGCCCTCGGCGAGCCCGGCCTCGGCCTCGGCGCGCGCGGCGGCGAGGCAGTCCAGATGCGGATCGGTCGTCGTCGAGCTCATCGCCGGATCGTCGGCGAGCCGCGCACCCGCGGTCAACCGCGCGCGGCCGGCGCCGGCACCGCCGGGGGCCGGAACAGTCCGCGCTGTAGGAGCCCGTTTCGGCGGCGACCCGCGTCGACCGACGTGCCGTTCCGGCGGAGCCCGCGAACTCGGATTCCGTCGAGCGATCGAAGACCCCTACGCGACCGAACGCAGCGCGCGCTTGTCGTCGCGGCGCGCGCCGGCGGCGAGCTCGGACGCGTCGAAATCGTCGACCGAGATGAACTCGAACGTCGCCGTGCGCACGCGCGCGAGCAGCGCGCGCTCGGCCGCGGAGAGCACGCCTTTCGCCTCGGCGTCGGCGAGCTGCGCGTCGACGTCGTAGCCGGCGAGCTCGCCGCTCTTGACGGCCTTGAGGAACTTGCGCTCGATCGGCTCGGCGGCGATGACCTCGGGCAGCAGCGCATTCATGCGGCCGACCGGGTTGTTCGCGTTCGGCGTCGTGTAGATCGCGCCGACGAGCCGCGTGCGCGCCTCGTTCGGTGCGGTCAGCAGCGCGGCGACGCGGCGGCCGAGACGATCCGACGGCGGCACCTCGCGGCGGCCGAACGGGAACACGAGCGCACGCAGCAGCCATGCGACCGGGCGCAGCGGGAAATTGCGCAGCACGCCGTCGAGCGCGCTCTGCATGCGGTAGACGCAGTCGTGGAACGCCCAGGCGAGCAGAGGGCGGTCCACTTCCGGACGGCCTTCGTCCTCGTAGCGCTTCAGCATCGCGCTCGCGATGTACAGGTTCGACAG
>DASWOS010000409.1:0-2243 GCA_036398645.1 Dokdonella sp.
ATGCGCAGCGCGTCGGCTTCGAGGATGTTGCGGTAGACGACGCCGCGCGCCATCGCCTGCTCCTGGACCTCGACGCCGAACACGGAGCCGACGACGTACGGCGGCCGCTCGATGCTGAGCAACTCCTCCTGCGCGCCGCGCTGGATCTGCTCGAACACGCGCGCCTGCGCGTCGCGGCCGGTCACCAGCTCGACGACGTGCTCGCGCTCGCGCAGCGTCTTCGCGGCGAGCGTGCGCTCGCTCAGCAACCGCATCGCGGCGGCGCGTGCGCGCTGCAGCTCGTCGTGGCGCTTCGCGGCCAGCGCCTCGATCGCGATGTCCGGCGGCGTCGGCAGGAAGCGCGCGCTGCGGTGCGCCGAGCGCGTCGCGAGCCCCTTGTGCTCGAGCGCGGCGAGCGCGCGCTGCACGCGGTGCGCGGACCAGCCGCTCGCCGCGGCGACGTCGACGATGCGGCTGCCGGGCTCGTCGAGCAGCAGCTCGTAGACGCGCAGCTCCGCGGCGTCGAGTCCGAGCGCCTGGATCACCTCGACGTCGTCGCGCGCGGCGCCGCTCATCGCCGCCGCCGGCGCGGCGCCGGCCTCCGCTGAAGCGTGTGCATGCACGGAGTTCACCGGAGCCGGCGCGCGAAGTCAAAGCCGCCGCGAAGATCCCGCGGCGCCCGTTCGCGCCGGGCGCCGCGGGCCGGCGGCGACGGCTCCGGAGGGAGACGGAACGTCGCCGCCGAAACGGACCGCGGCTCAGCCGTCGAAGCCGTCGGCGAAGATCGCGTCGAGGTCGTCGGCCGGCGCGACGTGGAAATGCACCGGGATCTCGGCCGGATGCGTGCGGTAGCGCGGATCGTTGCTGAACACGCAGATCGTCGCCGCATAGTCGCCGGCGGCGAGCGCGGTCGCGTCGAAGTCGACCTGGTAGATCCCGTAGTCGGCGCCGGGCTGCTCGCTGCCGGCGGTCGTCTCCAGCGTCAGCCAAGGCGCGTCGAGCGGCTCGGCGCAGTCGCCGCCGGCCTTCGCGATCGCGAGCGCGAAGATCTGGCGGTACTCGCCGGACGGCGCGACCGGCGTCGGCGTGCCGGTGGTCGGATCGATCTTCGCGACCGCGCCCGCACCGTCGGCCGTGTACGAGGTCCAGTACAGCGTGCCGGTCGCACGATCGAACGCGATGCTCTGCGCGTACTTCGCGTCGACGCCGAGCGGGCCGACCACCGACGCCGCGCCGCTGCTCTTGTCGATCGCGAGCAGCGCGTCGTTCAGCGTGTCGAGTCCGTACATCTGCCCGTTGCGGTCGATCGCGACGTCGGCGACCGTCGTCGCCAGGCCGAGGTCGATCGGCCCGACCTGCGTCGCCACCGCGGTCGCGAGATCGATCGTGTAGAGGAACGCGCGCCCGTCGCTCGTGTTCGTGACCGCGTAGAACGCGCCGGTCGCCGGGTCCCACGACGCGCCCCACCACTGTTCGCTGCCGACGTCCTGCGGCGTGGCCCAGCCGACCAGCGTCTTCTCGCCGGTCGTGGTGTCGAGCGAATAGAGCTGATCCCAGTAGTAGTCGAGCATCCATTCGCGGCTGAAGTCGTCGTCGACGAAGTCGCCGCCGGCGATGTCCATGCCCTGCCCGTCGAGGTCCGCGACGACGACGTGCGCGGCGCCGGGATCGGGCGCGAGCAGGTCGAGGCCGATGAAGTCCTGCTCGCCGCTGGACCCGTCGAGCTGGACCGCGTAGGCCGGCAGCGCCGGCGCGCCGCGCGGCGTGGCGCCGGCGTGCACCGAGCCGGCGGCCGCCGGCGGAGCGCGGTGCTCGCCGAGCGCGGCGAACGCGTCGGCGCTCGGCGCGGCGAGCGCGCGGCGCGGCAGCCGCAGCGCGGCCGGGTACTCGCCGGCGCTCCAGTTCAGCACGCGGTTGCCGTCGTTGCCGATCGGCAGCGGCTGGGTGACGCGGATGCCGACCGCGGCCTGCGCGTCGAGCTCCGGTACCGGCAGCGCGAGCGCCGCCGCGCCGATGTCGACGTGCGCGACGGCGCTCGTCGACGCCGCGTCGCCGGCCTGCTGCGGCGTCCACAGCACCGCCTTGCCCGGCGTCAGCGTCGGCGCGAAGTACGAGTACTGCAGCGCGGTCGTGGTGTCGGCCTGCAGGCCCGAGACCGCGCCGCTGCCGGCGTTGCCCGACGCGCCGGAGCCGTCGCCCATCGAGGCGTACTGGAACAGGTACGTGCCGGTCGCTTCGTCGGCGACGACCTCGAACGTGAAACC
>DASWOS010000410.1:0-1538 GCA_036398645.1 Dokdonella sp.
GAACAGGCTCGGCGTGCCGCCGCCGAAGAACACGCTGACGAGCGCGCGGCCGGCGAGCGCGTCGCCGAACGCGGCGAGATCGCGATCGAGATCGGCGAGCAGCGCGTCGACGTAGGCATCCGCCGGCACGGCGCCGTGCAGCGCGTGCGAGTTGAAGTCGCAGTACGGGCATTTGCGCACGCACCACGGCACATGCACGTACAGCGACAGCGGTGGCGCGATCAACGGCATCGGGTGCAGTTTAGCCGTCGGCGCCGACGAATACCGAGGACGCGCGCACCGCGTTCGGCGCGGAGCTCGCGTGACGATCGGCGTGGCCGAAGCCGCGCTGCGCCTCGCGGGCCGCCGACGGCCGCCGCGCCGCCGCCGCGACGGCACGCAGCTGCGCGGCGCGCGCGCTCCGTCGCGGAGGCCGCGCGCGCGGCGAGTGGTCGCGACTCCGCCGCCGGACCGAAGCGATTCACGCCGCCGCGAGCCGCTCGCGCAGCCGCGCGAGCGCCTGGCCGCGATGGCTGACGCGGTTCTTCACGGCCGGGTCGAGCTCGGCCGCGCCGAGGCCGAGCACCGGATCGAAGAACACCGGGTCGTAGCCGAAGCCGCGCGTGCCGCGCGGCGCTTCGAGCACGAAGCCGCGCCAGCGTCCCTCGGCGATCAGCGGCGCCGGATCGTCGGCCGAGCGCAGCAAGGCGATCGTGCAATGGAAGTACGCGCCGCGCGCGCTCGCCGGCACGTCGCGCAGCGCATCGAGCAGCTTCGCGATGTTCGCCGCGGCGTCGCCGTGCACGCCGGCATAGCGCGCGGAGTACAGGCCCGGCGCGCCGCCGAGCGCGTCGACGCAGAGCCCCGAATCGTCGCCGAGCGCGGGCAGGCCCGACGCGCGCGCGGCATGGCGCGCCTTCGAGAGCGCGTTCTCGACGAACGTGCTCGCGGTCTCGGCCGCGTCGCCGATGCCGAGCTCGGACTGCGCGACGAGCTCGACGTCGAGCCCGGCCAGCAGCTCGCGCATCTCGGCGAGCTTGCCGGCGTTGCCGCTGGCGAGCACGAGCTTCACGCGACGCGCGGGCCGATCAGGTCCCAGCGGTTGCCGTAGAGGTCGCGGAACACGACGACGGTGCCGTAGTCCTCGTGCCGCGGCGCGGTCTCGAGGCCGGCGCCGTGCGCGACGAGGCGCGCGTGATCGCGCGCGAAGTCGTCGGTGTGCAGGAAGAAGCCGACGCGGCCGCCGTGCTGGTCGCCGATCCGTGCGGTCTGCTCCGGCGTCGTCGCTTTCGCGAGCAGCAGCGCGAACGCGGCATCGGCCCGCGGCGCGACGCGCACCCAGCGCTTGCCGCCGCCGGGATCGCCGTCTTCGCGCACGACGAAGTCGAGCACGTCGCGGTACCAGACGATCGCTTCGTCGTAGTCGCGTACCAGCAGCGCGATCTGCGCGATACGGCGGCTCATGCTCCCGCGAGCGCGTCGCGCTGCGCGGCGCAGAGTTCGCCGATGCCTTTGGCGGCGAGCGCGAGCAGCGCGTCGAGCTCGTCGCGGCGGAACGC
>DASWOS010000411.1:0-1957 GCA_036398645.1 Dokdonella sp.
GACCGGCCCGGCTGCCGGAATTTCGACGGGCGGCGCCGCTTCGGGCGCGGCCGCCGCGTCGAATGCCGGCGCCGCATCGGCTGGCGCGACATCGGCGGCGGACGCGGCGTCGGCTGCCGCCTCCGCGTCGAGCGTGCCGGCGACGAGCGCTTCGAAGCGCGCGATCGCATGCTGCGGCATCGCGATCGCGCGCCGGCGCGCCGCGCGCTGAAGGAGGCCGTGCAGGCGATCGAAGCCGCGCTCGAGCGACTCGACGACCGTGCGGTCGACTAGTCGGCGGCCTTCGCCGACCGCGTCGATCAGCGATTCCATCGCGTGGCTGAGGTCGCCGATCGGCGCGAGCCCCGCCATGCGCGCGCCACCCTTCAGCGTGTGCAGGTCGCGCTGCAAGCCGGCGACGTGCGCGCGTTCGTGCGGCGCTTCGCGCAACCCGGCGACGCGCGCGTCGGCCTGATCGAGGATGTCGGCCGCCTCCTGCGCGAAGATCTCGAGCAGGTCGTCGTCGATGTCGACGCCTTCGAGCGGACCGTCCGGCTGCGGATCGTCGGCGAGCGGCGGCGCCGGCGCGCCTTCCAGCGCGGCCGGCGCGTGCGCGGCGTCGGACTGCGCCGGCGCCGCCGCCGCGAACGGCGGTTCGGCAGCGCGCGGCTCGCCCGTGCCGGCCGCGGCCGGCGGTGCGAATGCGGCCGCCGGCTCGGGCGAGGTCGATTCCGACCGCACCGGCTCGCGCGCCGCCGCGTCGGACGCTGCCGGTTCGGACGCCGACTCGGCCGTTGCCGACTCGAATGGCGCGGAGTCGTGCGTCGTCGGCTCGGGCATCGCCAGCTCGGACGACGGCGGCTCGGACGGCGTCGGCTCGGGCGGCATTGGCTCCGGTAGCATCGGCTCGGACGGCGCCGACCCGCTCGCCGCCGGTTCGACCGCTGCCGATTCAGATGTCGCCGGTTCGTGCGACGCCGGCTCGGGCACCGTCTCTGCAGACGACGGCAACTCGCGCGTCGCCGCATCGGCGGCGGCCAGCTCCGGCGATGGCGGCTGCGCGGCGGCCGCCGGCCCGGCCGGCGCATGCCCGTCGAGCGGGGCTTGCCTATCGAGCGCATCGTCGACTTCGATGCCGAACGCAGACGGCCACGCGGCCTTCGCGTCTGACGCATCGTCGTCGTGCGGCGCCGAACGGTCCGCTTCGGCCGCTGTCGGTTCGTCTGCCGTCGCGAGCGGCGGTGCGCCGTCGTCGGATGCGGACGAGGGCGCATGTGCAGTCTGCGCGGACTCGCCGGGCGCCGGCTCCGGCGCGGCCGCGCCGGTATTCGCGTCGTCGTTGTCGCGAACCTCGGCCGCCGCCGTCCGCGACAGCGCGTTCGCGTCGAATCCGGCCAGCGCGGCGACGAGCTCGGCGGGAATCGGCGCGCGCGGCAGCGTCGGCGTCTCGCCGAGATCGCGGCCGGCCTCGCGCAGCCAGATGCCGGTCGGATCGTCGATCTCCGGCTCCGGTATCGTCGCGCTCGCCCGCGGCGGCGTGCCGAAGCGCGTCTCCTCTGCACCGCTCGCCGGCGCCGAGACATCGGTGAACGCGTACGGCGACGCGTCCGGCTCCGGCAGCGCGTCGCGCAGCGCGGCGACGCGCTCGGCCAGCGCCGTCGAATCCGGCAGGTCCGTGTCGCCGGCGGCGAGCCGCTGCATGACCTCGCGCGTCAGCGCGGCGGTTTCGCGCAGCGCGTCGATGCCGCCGGCATCCGGCGCGAGCGCGCCGCCGCGCAGGCGCTTGACGTAGCTTTCGAGCGGACCGAGCACGTTGCCGAGCACGGCGATGTCGACCATCGCGATCGCGCCGTTCAGCGTGTGCGCGGCACGCAGCAGCGGTTCGCTGGCGACGACCGGCTGCGGCGTGCAGCGCGCAAGATAGTCGTCGACGACGCCGAGATGCGCGGCGACCTCGCTCTGCAGGATGTCGAACAGC
>DASWOS010000412.1:0-2077 GCA_036398645.1 Dokdonella sp.
CGATCGAGAACGCCGGCGAGACGATCGCGCTCGACGCGGCGACGCGGCGCAACCTCGAGCTCGACTCGCACGCGAGCGGCAACACGGAGTTCACGCTGCTCGGCGTGCTCGACCGCAGCATCACGCCGATGGGCGCGCGCCTGCTGCGGCGCTGGCTGCATCGTCCGCTGCGCGACCGAACGACGCTGCGCGGACGCCAACAGGCGATCGAGACGCTGCTCGACCACCGACGCTACGAATCGCTGCGCGAGGTGCTGCGCGGCGTCGGCGACCTCGAGCGCATCCTCGCCCGCGTCGCGCTGCGCTCGGCGCGGCCGCGCGATCTGTCGACGTTGCGCGACGGCCTCGTGCTGGCCGACGCGCTCGCGCACGAGCGCGAGGACCGCGCGGCGTCCGTGCTGGGCCGCGCACCGCGGTTCGAGAGCCCGCTGCTCGCCGAGCTCGTCGAGCGCATCGGCGACCATGCGGACACCGCGGCGCTGCTCGCGCGCGCGGTCGTCGACGCGCCGCCGGCGCTGGCGCGCGACGGCGGCACGATCCGCGCGGGCTACGACGCGGAGCTCGACGAGCTGCGCCTGCTGTCGACGAACGCAGACCGGTTCCTGATCGAGCTCGAGGAGCGCGAAAAGGCCGCGACCGGCATCCCGACGCTGAAGGTCGGCTACAACAGCGTGCACGGCTACTACATCGAGATCAGCAAGGCGCAGGCGGACAAGGCGCCGGCGCACTACGCGCGACGGCAGACGCTGAAGGGCGCCGAGCGCTACGTCACCGCGGAGCTGAAGGCGTTCGAGGACAAGGTGCTGTCCGCGCGCGAGCGCGCGCTGATGCGCGAGCGCGCGCTGTACGACGGATTGCTCGACGCGCTGATCGAGCGCCTCGCGCCGCTGAAGTCGGCGGCGTCGGCGATCGCCGAGCTCGACGTGCTGGCGACGCTCGCCGAGCGCGCCGACGCGCTCGGCTGGAGCCGGCCCGAGCTCGTCGACGTGCCCGGCATCCGCATCGTGCGCGGCCGCCATCCAGTCGTCGAGCAGGTGCGCGACGATCCGTTCGAACCGAACGATCTCGACCTGCACGACGGCCGCCGCATGCTGATCGTGACCGGCCCGAACATGGGCGGCAAGTCGACCTACATGCGCCAGGCCGCGCTCATCGTGCTGCTCGCCGCGATCGGCAGCCGAGTGCCGGCCGACGCCGCGACGATCGGTCCGATCGACCGCATCTTCACGCGCATCGGCGCCGGCGACGACCTCGCGCGCGGGCAGTCGACGTTCATGGTCGAGATGAGCGAGACCGCGAACATCCTGCACAACGCGACCGCGTCGAGCCTCGTGCTGATGGACGAGGTCGGGCGCGGCACGAGCACCTACGACGGCCTCGCGCTCGCGCGCGCGTGCGCGGTGCGGCTGGCGACCGCGAACCGCGCGTTCGCGCTGTTCGCGACGCACTACTTCGAGCTGACCGAGCTCGCCGGCGAGTACGAAGGCATCGCGAACGTGCACCTCGACGCGGTCGAGTACCACGACGCGAAGCTCGGCAGCCAGCTCGTCTTCATGCACGCGGTCAAGGACGGGCCGGCGAACCGCAGCTTCGGCTTGCAGGTCGCCGCGCTGGCCGGGCTGCCGAAGCCGGTCATCGCGCAGGCGCAGGCGTATCTCACCGAGCTCGAGCGCGGCCATGCGCTGCGCTCGGTCGACGCCTCGGCGCCGGCGGCCGCGTCGCCGCAGCTCGGATTGTTCGCGCCGCCGCTGCCGTCGCCGGTCGAGGAGGCGCTGCGTGCGCTCGATCCGGACACGCTTTCGCCGCGCGCGGCCCTCGAAACGCTATACCGGCTGAAGAAACTCGTCTGAACATCGCGCTGCGACGAGGGGAATCCCGATGGAAAGGCGGCTCCGCTTCGCGCTCGCGCTGGCGCCGACCGCGGCCTGCGCCGCGGCGGCCGACGATCCGCTGACGCGGCCGATCGCGATCGACGCCGCGTCGAACTGGAACGCGCCGCAGGCGCCGCTGCGCATCCACGGCGACACGTACTACGTCGGCATGGCCGGGCTCAGCGCCGTGCTGATTCACGGCCGGC
>DASWOS010000413.1:0-4037 GCA_036398645.1 Dokdonella sp.
GGCAGGCCGTGAAGCTCGCGGGTCTCTCCCCAGTAGCCGAGCGGATCGGTGCGCGAGGTGATGAAGGCGAAGTCGACGAAATAATGGCCGGGCGGCAGCGCGCACGCGGTCGGCAGGATCGCGCGCACGCTCGCGCTGGCCGCGTCGTAGGCGAGCGGCACGTCGGTCGCGCTGCACAGCGCATCGGTGCCCGGGCGGTCGATGTTGGCCGCAAACACCTTGACGATTCCGGTCGGAGGCGGGGCGCCGCCGTCGTCGGCGAAGGCGACGAAGTCGAAGCCGGTGACGGTCCAGCCGTCGTCGCCGGTGACCACGAAGTCGTCGGCACCTTCCGCGTCGTCGTAATCGCCCGAGGAGAAGTCGCCGACCAGCGCGCCGATGCCGGTGATGCCGTCCATCTGCGCATAGAGGACCGTGCTGCCCTGCGGAGCCGCGAGCGAACGCGCCGCCTTCACGCCGCCGCGCGCGCTCGGCGACGCATGCGCAGGCGAAGCCGCGGCGGTCGCCGGCGCGGACTGCGGCCCGACGGCCGACGCGGCGATGACAGCGAGTGCAAGAACGGGCTTCATCGGCAATCCTCGGAACGATCGAGCGAATGGCCGAGTCTCGTCGGCGCTTCGCGAGAGCGTCAATACGATCGCGCGGCGGAATTGCGCCGTGGCGCACTGTCGCCACGCGCGGCGGCGTTGCGGCGAATCCGCGCGCGCGGGCTCGCGGGCGGCGCGATCCGTTACACTGCCGGTCCCCGCGACCCGACCGTCACATGATCGCGTTCCGAAACTTCGCCCTCCGGCGCGGCGAGCGCCTGCTGCTGTCCGACGTCGACCTCGCGCTGCACGCCGGCGCTCGCGTCGGCGTGGTCGGCCGCAACGGCTGCGGCAAGTCGAGCCTGTTCGCGGCGATCCGCGGCGAGATCGAGCCGGACCGCGGCGACCTCGACCTGCCGAACCGGCTGCGCCTGGCCAGCGTCGCGCAGGAGACGCCGTCGCTGCCGGACGCGGCGATCGACTTCGTCGTCTCCGGCGACACCGAGGTGCACGCGGTGCTCGAAGCCGAGCAGGCCGCGATGCTCGCCGAGGATTGGGACGCGGTCGCCGCCGCGCACCAGAAGCTCGCCGAGATCAACGGCTACGACGCGCAGGCGCGCGCCGGCCGCCTGCTGCACGGGCTCGGCTTCCGGCCGGAGACGCATCACATGGCCGTGTCGGAGTTCTCCGGCGGCTGGCGCGTGCGGCTGAACCTAGCGCGCGCGCTGATGCAGCCGTCGGACCTGCTGCTGCTCGACGAGCCGACCAACCATCTCGATCTGGACGCGGTGCTCTGGCTCGAGCAGTGGCTGGCGAAGTATCCCGGCACGCTGCTGATGATCTCGCACGATCGCGAGTTCCTCGACGGCCTGTGCACGCACACGCTGCACCTGCACGAGGGCCGCGCCAAGCTCTACGCGGGCGACTACACGAGCTTCGAGCGCCAGCGCGCCGAGCACCTGCGCCAGCAGCAGATCGCGTTCGAGAAGGAGCAGGCCGAGCGCGCGCATCTGCAGGCGTTCATCGACCGCTTCAAGGCCAAGGCGAGCAAGGCCAAGCAGGCGCAGTCGCGCGTCAAGCGCCTGGCCAAGCTGAGCGGCACCGAGGCGGTGCGCGCCGAGCGGCAGATCCACATCGCGTTCGCGGTGCCGGCGAAGCTGCCGCATTCGCTGCTGCGCCTGAACCATGTCGACGCCGGCTACCGCGCCGACGACGGTGCGGCGACGAAGGTGCTCGGCGACGTGAAGTTCGGCCTCGAAGCCGGCGACCGCATCGGCCTGCTCGGCCCGAACGGCGCCGGCAAGTCGACGCTGGTCAAGACGCTGGTCGGCGAGCTGCCGCCGCTCGGCGGCGAGCGCACCGCGCATCCGGACCTCGTGCTCGGCTACTTCGCGCAGCACACGGTCGAGTCGCTGCGCGAGGGACAGACGCCGATCGATCATCTGCGCGAGATCGCGCCGGGCGTCGCGACGCAGGAATTCCGCGACTATCTCGGCCGCTGGAACTTCGCCGGCGACCGCGCGTTCGAGGTCGTCGACGGCTTCTCCGGCGGCGAGCGCGCGCGGCTCGCGCTCGCGCTGATCGCGTGGCGCAAGCCGAACGCGCTGCTGCTCGACGAACCGACGAACCATCTCGATCTCGAGATGCGCGAGGCGCTCGCCGAAGCGCTCGCCGACTTCGACGGCGCGATCGTGCTCGTCTCGCACGACCGCCATCTGATCGGCCTCGTCTGCGACACGTTCTGGCGCGTCGCCGACGGCCGCGTCGAGGAATTCGACGGCGATCTCGACGCGTACGCGGCGTGGCTGCGTGCGCGCGGGCAGACCGGCGCCGCCGAGGTCGAGCCGACCAAGAAGCCGGCGGCCACGGCGTCGAAGAAGATCGACTACACGCCGAAGAAGGCGAGGGCGTCCGGCGCGCGCTGAACCTAAACGGCGCGCGCCGCGACGTCGCCGATCGATCCTCAGGGGGAACGATGAACGATACGAAGCTCCGGTCACGCGCGCTGCTCGCGCTCGCGACCTGTCTGGCCGCCTGCGCCGCGGGACCGCAGGTGCAGCGCGAGGCGCCGCCGCTGCCGGTGACGACGCTGCGCGTCGAGGTGCGCCTGACCCAGCACCAGATCGAGGTCTCGCGCACGAACTCGACCGTCGGCGCCGCGGCCGGCGTCCAGATGGCCGGATCGCCGCAGGTCGCGGCCGGCGGCTTCGCCGCCGGCGCCGCCGCGGGCCTGATCGGCTCGCTGATCGACGTCGCGATCGACGCGCATCGCGGCAGCGTCGCCGAGCACGCCGCCGCGCCGATGCGCGAGCACGCACGCGAGGTCGGCATCGACGCGCTGATCGCGACCGCGGTCGACGGCCTGGACCGGCACCGCTTCGCCGAGACCGTCGACGTCGTCCACGTCGACCGCAGCGAAGCCGACGACGAGAAGCAGGGTCGGTTCGAGCCGGGCACGAACGTGCTCGTGCTCGTGCCGAGCTACGCGGTGAACTACGACGGCGACACGTTCACGTACATGCTCGACGCGCGACTCGTCGACCGCACGCGCGGCAAGCGCGGCCGCGTCGAGACGAAGACGCGCTACCACGAGACGTTCTCCTACGTCGTCACCGCGAGCGAGCTCGGCACGCCGTTCGCCGAGCTCACCGCCGAGCGCTGGAGCGCGCTGTTCAAGGCCGCGGCCGCGGAAACCGTCGAGATGCTCGGCTACGACGTCTCGGCGCGGCCGAGCGACGCGCAGCCGCGGCGGAGCTACCGCGCGCTGCCGGTCGTGCTCGACCAGGAGCGCGGCGAGCGGAGCTGGGTGCGTTCGCACGCGGCGCTGCTCAGCGTGTCGAGCGCGAGCCTCGACGCGCCGCGGAAGTCCTGATTCCGGCGTGACCGCATGAAGCTCGTCAAATGCATCGCGAACCTCGGCTACGGCAGCCGCAAGGAAGTCGCCGCGATGTTCCGCGAGGGACGCGTGACCGACGCGGCCGGCGAGGTGCTCTACGCCGACGACCGCGTCGATCCGGCCGACGTCCGCGTCGACGGCGAGCCGCTCGATCCGGCGCAGGGCGTCGTGCTGATGCTCAACAAGCCGGTCGGCTACACCTGCGCGACGCGCGACGCAGGACGCGTCGTCTACGATCTGCTGCCGCCGCGCTTCCGCCGGCGCAATCCGCCGCTGTCGACGGTCGGCCGGCTCGACCGCGACACCTCCGGCCTGTTGCTGCTGACCGACGACGGCGCGCTGCTGCACCGGATCATCTCGCCGCGCTCGCGCGTGACCAAGCTTTACGAGGCGACGCTCGCCGAGGATCTCGGCGGCGACGAGGCCGCGCTGTTCGCGAGCGGCACGCTGATGCTCGAGTCCGAGACGACGCCGCTCGCGCCGGCGCGGCTCGAGGTGCTCGGTCCGCGCCGCGCGCGCATCGCGGTCGGCGAGGGCCGCTACCACCAGGTGCGGCGCATGTTCGCCGCGACCGGCAACCGCGTCGAGACGCTGCACCGGCTCGCGATCGGCGC
>DASWOS010000414.1:0-4392 GCA_036398645.1 Dokdonella sp.
CGCACCTCTACGACGGCTATCGGATCCCGCCGAACTACGACTCGATGATCGGCAAGCTGATCGTGCACGGCCGCGACCGCGCGACCGCGATCGCGCGCATGCGCATCGCGCTGTCGGTGATGGTCGTCGAAGGCATCCGCACGAACGTGCCGCTGCAGCAGCGCATCCTCGCCGACGGCGGCTTCCAGGCCGGCGGCCAGAACATCCACTACCTCGAGCGCCGCATCGCCGAGCAGCGCGAGAAAGGCCTGAAGATCGAGAGCTGAGCGGACCGGACGCGCGATGCGGCGCGAGCCGCCGCCCGCGCGCGCGACGACGACGGACACCGAACGATGCGAAACGCCTCCCGACCGAACGCCGCGACATGCACCGCCGCGCCGACGACACCGCTCCGTCGATGCCGTTCCTCGAGCTCGCGCTGACGATCCGCGCGGCCGACCAGGAGCGCGTCGAGCACGCGCTCGAGGAGGTCGGCGCGCTCGCGGTCACATTGCAGGACGCCGACGCCGACACGCCGGACGAGCAGGCGATCCTCGAGCCCGGCGCCGGCGAGACGCCGCTCTGGGATGCGGTCGCGCTGACCGCGCTGTTCGAAGCGGATCGCGATCGCGCCGGCCTCGTGCAGGTGCTGACCGAACTCGTGCCGGACCTCGCGCCCGATCAGGTCGAGTTTCGCGAGGTCGCCGACCAGGACTGGACGCGCGTCTGGATGGACCGCTTCCGGCCGATGCGCTTCGGGCGCCGGCTCTGGATCTATCCGTCGAACGTCGAGCCGCCCGGCGACGACGCCGACGCGGTCGTCGTGCGGCTCGATCCGGGACTCGCGTTCGGCACCGGCACGCATCCGACGACCGCGCTCTGCCTCGAATGGCTCGACGCCGCCGACCTCGGCGGCCGCACCCTCGTCGACTACGGCTGCGGCTCCGGCGTGCTCGCGATCGCGGCGCTGAAGCTCGGCGCGGCGCGCGCGGTCGGCGTCGACAACGATCCGCAGGCGCTGCTGTCGAGCCGCGACAACGCCGAGCGCAACGGCGTCGCCGCGCGGCTCGACCTGTACGCGCCCGACGCGTTCGCGCCGCCGGCGCCGGCCGACGCGCTCGTCGCGAACATCCTCGCCGGCCCGCTCACCGAGCTCGCGCCGCGCTTCGCCGCGTGCATGAAGCCCGGCGCGCCGCTCGCGCTGTCGGGCATCCTCGACGGCCAGCAGCACGAGCTCGCCGAGCGCTACGGCCGCTGGTTCGACGAGCTCGCCGTCGCCATGCGCGACGGCTGGGTGCGCATCGACGGCGTGCGGCGCTGAGCGCGGCCGCCGCGGCGGCTCGCATACAATCGCGCGCATGTACGCGCAGTGCCCCGAGTGCCGCACGATCTTCAAGATCGACGGCGGCGAGCTCGCCGCCGCGCACGGCAGCGTCCGTTGCGGCCACTGCGAAGCCGTGTTCGACGCGCTGCGCACGCTCGCCGAGCACTTGCCGCCGGAGCCGATCGAGGCGCTCGAGAGCCACCCGACGCTCGAGGCGCCGCCGCGGCTCGGCCTGCCGGTGTTCCGCCCGGCGCCGCCGCCGGCGCCGCTGCTCGTCGACGAAGGCGAGCGCGCGCGCGCGGCCGAGCGCTCGTCGCTGCCGGCGTTCGCCGCGACCCGACGGCGCGCGCGCGCGCCGCGTCACGGCCGCTGGCTGCTCGGCAGCGCGCTGCTGCTCGTCTGCCTCGCCGCGCAGATCGCCTGGGCCGAGCGCGCGCGCTGGATCGACGACGCGCGCGCGCGCGCCTGGCTCGAGCCGGCCTGCGCGCGGCTCGGCTGCCGGCTGCCGCTGCGCAGCGACCGCAGCGCGCTCGCGCTGCTCTCGCGCGACGTGCGTCCGCACCCGTCCGTGCCGGGCGCGCTGATCATCTCGGCGACGCTGCGCAACGACGCCGCGTTCGCGCAGCCGTTTCCGATCGTCGCGATCACGCTGGCGGATCTCGACGGCCGGCGCGTCGCGATGCGCCGCTTCCGTCCGCGCGAGTACCTGAGCGATGCCGACGTGATCCGCCGCGGGCTCGGCGCCGGCGCGAGCGCGGCGCTCGTGTTCGAAGTCGCCGATCCCGGCAAGGACGCGGTCGCGTTCGAATTCGGTTTCGAATGACCGCGCCGGCGCGCGTCGCCGCAGCCTCGCGCGCGGCGGCCGGCCAGCTCAGGCGAGCCTGAGGAAGTTCGCGCAAATTCCGGTGCGCGAAGGCGTCGGCGCCGACCGCTTCGGAATTCACATTTCGACCCTTATCAAGCTGCGGCGGCGGCGCTACTATCCCCTCCCCGTGTGCCCAGCGATTTTGCACACGGCCCGTCCAAGGAAGTACGCCGATTCCAAAGGGGCCGCGCCGCCGTGAATGCCGCAACTCCACTCCGCGCCGACGCCGCGCAAGAACCTACGCTGCAACCCGCGCTGCGCGAGTGCGTCGCTCGTGCGGTACGCCGCTATCTCGCCGACGTCGAGTCCGAGCCGAGCGAGGGTCTGCACGCACTCGTGATCCGCGAGGTCGAGTCGCCGCTGCTGCGCGAGGTCATGGCGTGGTACGGCGGTAACCAGAGCCGCGCCGCGGCTGCGCTCGGCATCAATCGCGCGACGCTGCGCAAGAAGCTTCAGCACTATCGCATCGCCGACTGAGCGCCGCGGCGCGCGCGTCGTCGCCGTGCGCCGTCGGGCGAATCGCGGCTGAAGCCGGCTCCTGCGGGCGGCGGCGGCATGGATCGAACGCTGCGGGTCGTCGAGCGCGATTCGTTTCGGGTGGGAAGGTGCGCGATCGGTGCGCGGCGGCGCGGGTCGTCGGGCGACTCGCGGCTGAAGCCGGCTCCTGCAGGGGCTCGCGCCGGGTCCGCGTTGAACGCGTCGAGCGTCCGTTCGAGATGCGACGGCGGCGCCGCTATAATGCGCGGCTTTTCCGGTTGCGATGCCCATGTTCGACGCTACGCTCGTCCCGGCCCGGCGCGCTCTGCTCAGCGTGTCGGACAAGTCCGGATTGCTCGACCTCGCCCGCGGCCTCGACGCGCTCGGCATCGCGCTGATCTCGACCGGCGGCACCGCGAAGGCGTTGCGCGCGGCGGGGCTGCCGGTCGCCGAAGTCAGCGCGCTGACCGGCTTCCCGGAGATCATGGACGGCCGCGTCAAGACGCTGCATCCGGCCGTGCACGGCGGCCTGCTCGGCCGCCGCGGCGTCGACGACGACGTCATGGAGCGGCACGGCATCGCGCCGATCGACCTGCTCGTCGTGAACCTGTATCCGTTCGAGCGCGCGACCTCGGCGCCGGACTGCACGCTCGCCGACGCGATCGAGAACATCGACGTCGGCGGGCCGGCGATGCTGCGCGCCGCGGCGAAGAATCACGAGCACGTCGTCGTCGCGGTCGATCCGACCGACTATGCCGAGATCCTCGAGGCGCTCGCGCACGGCGGCACCGCGCTCGCGCTGCGCCGGCGCCTCGCGGCGAAGGCGTTCGCGCACACCTCGCGCTACGACGGGCTGATCGCGAGCTGGCTCGGCGCGCGCGCCGACGCGGACGAACCGGACGCGTTCCCGCCGAGCCTGCGCCTCGCGTTCGAGCGCAAGCAGGTCCTGCGCTACGGCGAGAACCCGCATCAGGACGGCGCGCTCTACGTCGAGGCGAACGCGCCGCGCGGCACCGTCGCCGGCGCACGCGTGCTCGCCGGCAAGGAGCTCTCGTACAACAACATCGCCGACGCCGACGCGGCGCTCGAATGCGTCAAGGCGTTCCGCAAGACGCCGGCCTGCGTCGTCGTCAAGCACGCGAACCCGTGCGGCGTCGCGCTCGGCGCGGACCTGCAGGAAGCCTACGAGCACGCCTACGCCTGCGATCCGGTGTCCGCGTTCGGCGGCATCATCGCGTTCAACCGCCGGCTCGACGCGGCGACCGCGCGCGCGATCGTCGCGCGCCAGTTCGTCGAGGTCGTCGTCGCGCCGGACTTCGACGCGGACGCGATCGCGGCGATCGCGACGAAGCCGAACGTGCGCGTGCTCGCGACCGGCGAATGGGACGAGCAGCCGGCGCCGGCGTTCGACTACAAGCGCGTCGCCGGCGGCCTGCTCGTGCAGGACACCGACCGCGACACGCTGCTGCTGTCGGACCTGAAGATCGTCTCCGCCCGCGCGCCCGACGCGGCCGAGCTGCACGACCTGCTGTTCGCGTGGCACGTCGCGATGTACGTGAAGTCGAACGCGATCGTCTACGCGCGCGCCGGCCGCACGATCGGCATCGGCGCCGGCCAGATGAGCCGCGTCGTCAGCGCCAAGATCGCCGCGCTGAAGGCCGCCGAGGCGAAGCTCGAGGTCGCCGGCAGCGTGATGGCGTCGGATGCGTTCTTCCCGTTCCGCGACGGCATCGACGCCGCCGCCGAA
>DASWOS010000415.1:0-1808 GCA_036398645.1 Dokdonella sp.
GAAACTTGATCGCGTCCTGGATGAAGAACACCGGGATGTTGTTGCCGACCAGGTCCCAGTTGCCCTCCCTGGTGTAGAACTTGACCGCGAAGCCGCGCACGTCGCGCGGCGTGTCGATCGAGCCGGCGCCGCCGGCCACGGTGGAGAAGCGCGCGAACACCGGCGTCTTCTCGCCCACCTCGGTGAGCAGCCTCGCGGTGGTGTATTTCTTCAGCGACTTGGTCAGCTCGAAGTAGCCGTGCGCCGCCGAGCCGCGCGCGTGCACGATGCGCTCGGGGATGCGCTCGTGGTCGAAGTGGGTGATCTTCTCGCGGAGGACGAAATCCTCCAGCAGGGTCGGTCCGCGCGGCGTCGCGCGCAGCGAGTTCTGGTTGTCGACGACCGGGATGCCCTGGTTGGTGGTCAGCGGCGGATGGCTGCCGCCGGCCTGCTGGTGCAGTTCGTCGCCAGCGCCTCTCTGGTCGAAAACGCTCGCGCGGGAGGTAACCGGGTGGCGCTTGGACGTCTGGACCATGCTGACTCTCCTTGGTGAACGGCGGGAGTAAAGTTAGTCGTCCAATAAGCTTCGCCACGTGAAATTTCCGTCTTTCCGCGCAGGGCGTGCCAATTTTTCAAGATTGCCCGTCGTACGGCGGCTTCGGGCGCCATCGCGATTCCGAGTGGTGACGGAACCGCCCTCCGATTTCGGACGCACGTCCGAGACCTCCGATCCAGGTGTTCACGACGACCTCCTCAGCTCAAGGCTTCGCGCCGCGCGACGCATTGGCGTGAGGAAACGAAAATGACGACGTGGACGACCGATTTCCGCCGCGCACTGCGCGGCATCGCGCGGCGGCCCGGCTTCTTCGCCGTCGCCGCCGCGACTCTCGCGCTCGGCATCGGCGCGAACGCGGCGATCTTCGCGATCGTCGATGCGCTGCTGCTGCAGCCGCTGCCGTATCCGCACGCCGACCGCCTCGTGTCGGTCTACGACACGTCGCCGAAGACCGGCGGCGACGATGACGACACGACCGTGCCGGACTACCTCGACGAACGCACGCAGGCGCCCTCGCTGCAGGACGCGGCCGTGTACCAGTACGCGAGCTTCACGCTGCAGGACGGCGATGCGCCGACGCGGCTGACTGGCCTGCGCGCGACGCCGTCGCTGTTCGCCACGCTCGGCACGCAGCCTGCGCTCGGCCGCGTGTTCGGCGAAGACGAAGCAGCCGCCGGCCGCGACCGCGTCGTCGTGCTGAGCCACCACGCGTGGCGCGAGCGCTTCGCCGGCGATCCCGGCGTGGTCGGCCGCGATCTGCGTCTGGACGGCGAAACCTGGCGCGTCGTCGGCGTCATGCCCGACGGCTTCTACTTCCCGCGCGTCGACGTCGAGCTGTGGACGCCGTACGCGATCCGGCCCGAACAGCGCGAAGACGCCGAGCGCGGCCACTCGGACATCACCGGCATCGGCCTGCTGAAGAGCGGCGCGAGCGTCGCGGCGCTGGAAACCGAACTGCGCGCGATCGTCGCGCGCAACGCGGCGCGTTCGAGCGAACTGCGCGAGGACTACGCGCGCACCGGCTTCACGATCCGCGCGAAGCCGCTCGCCGACGCGTGGTTCGGCAACCTGCGTCCGACGCTGTGGCTGCTGCAGGGCACCGCGCTGCTGGTGCTGCTGATCACGCTGTTCAACGTCGCCAACCTGCTGCTCGCCCGGCTCGGCGCGCGCCGACGCGAATTCGCGCTGCGCGCGGCGCTCGGCGCCGGCCGCCTGCGCATCGGCCGCCAGGTCGCCGCCGACATCGCGCTGCTCGCCGCGGCCGGCGGCGGCG